>JBIOZN010000001.1:0-4445 GCA_044871175.1 Acidimicrobiales bacterium
AGCTCGGGGCGGGCGGGAGCGGCGCGGCCTGCCCGCCAGACTCCTGCCCGCCCCGAGCTCCGTCCTGAGCGGCCATGATGAGGCCGTGACCACGGGCACCGAACGCACCCCGCAGAACCCTGACCGCAACCTTGCCCTCGAGCTGGTGCGCGTCACCGAGTCCGCCGCCCTGGCCGCCTCCCGCTGGATGGGCCGCGGCGACAAGAACGGCGCCGACGGGGCCGCCGTCACCGCTATGCGCACGGTGCTGCACACCGTGCCCATGGACGGCATCGTCGTCATCGGCGAGGGTGAGAAGGACGAGGCGCCCATGCTCTACAACGGCGAGCGCATCGGCGACGGCAGCCCGCCCGAGTGCGACATCGCGGTCGACCCCATCGACGGCACCACCCTCACCGCGCTGGGGCGGGGCAACGCCCTTTCCGTCATCGCCGTGAGCGACCGCGACACCATGTTCAACCCCGGTCCCTGCGTGTACATGGAGAAGATCGCCGTGGGCCCCGAGGCCGTGGGCCACATCGACCTCGAAGCGTCGCCCACGGCCAACCTCGAGGCTGTCGCCAAGGCCAAAGGCGAGAGCGTGCGCGACCTCACCGCCGTGATCCTCGACCGCGACCGCCACCAGGACCTCATCGCCGAAGTGCGAGCGGCCGGCGCCCGCGTGCGCCTCATCTCCGACGGCGACGTCTACGGCGCCATCGCCACTGCGTGGCCCGACACCGGAGCCGACATCCTGTTCGGTGTCGGCGGCACCCCCGAGGGCGTCATCTCGGCGGCCGCGCTCAAGTGCATGGGCGGCGAGCTGATCGGCCGACTGTGGCCGCGCACCGACGAAGAGCGGCGCGCCGCCGAGGCGGCCGGCTACGACCTCGGTCGGGTGCTCACCATCGACGACCTCGTGCAGGGCGACAACTGCTTCTTCGCCGCCACCGGGGTCACGGACGGCGAACTCCTGCGGGGCGTCCACTATGACGGCAGCGGCGCCACGACGCAGTCGCTGGTGATGCGCTCGAAGTCGGGCACGGTACGCCTGGTGAACGCCCGTCACCGGCTGCCCAAGCTGGCCCGCTTCGCATCCGTGGACTACTCCTGATACAGCCCGGCTTAAAATTGGTCCGGATTGCTCATGCGGGAGCGCCCGTGGGCCTGTTTGCGTAGCCCTGTACCTGGTACCAGAGGTCAGGAGGACCGATGCGGGGGCTGCTGAAGGCTCGTCTGAAGATGCTCGTGGCCGCCGGCGGGGTGGCGTTGGCGGCGGTGCCTCTCGTGCCCGCACCGCCCGCGGGCGCGCAGGCCGCGCCTGCGCTCGTCACGCTGGTCCACGGCCTCCGGGGCGTGGTGGCCGATGTCTACCTCGACGGCAGCAAGGTGCTCGAGACCTTCGAGCCCGAGCGCTCCACCGACCCGCTGCCCATCCCGGCGGGGGTCCACATCGTGGACGTGCGGCTGGCCGGGAGCCCGCCCGACAGCAGTCCGGCTGTTCGGGGCACCCTTGACATCGCCGCCGGCGCGCGCCTGTCGGCCGTCGTGGGCCTCACGGCCAGCGGCGAGCCCACCATCACGACCTACCCCGATGACCTGACGCCGCTGGCGCCCGGCCAAGCCCGCCTGGTGGCGCGCCACGCCGCCGCCGCACCGCCCGTGGACGTCGTCGTCGACCAGGCGCCCGTGGCGACCGGCCTGGCCAACCAGAAGGAGGCGACGGCCGCGGTGGCGGCGGGCACGCACGCGGTGGCCAGCACCGAATCGGGGGCCGAGACCCCGGTGACGCCGCCCCAGGACGTTCCCCTCGCCGAGGGCACGTCCACGTCCATGTACCTGATCGGGAGCCAGGCGCAGAACAGCTTGACCTGGATCGCCGTGCGAGTCAGCGGCCTCGGCACGGCGCCCGCCGGCGTGCCCACGGGCAACAGCGGGCTGGCGGCGCCTGCACAGGATGGCGGATTCGGCGAGATCCTCGCCGCGCTGGCCGCGGCGAGCGCCATCGCGTTCGTCACGCTCCTGGGCCGGCGCGCCCTCGTCCGCTCGCGCGCCTGAGGTCGTCCGTGTTCGGTCGGTCGGCAGGAGGCCGCCGTCACGCACGAGCAACCATCGCCCTGACGGCCGTCGCCGGCGTCCTCGGCGTCATGGGGCTGGCGGGTTGCAGCCAGGACGTCACCGCCGCCGCCTCATCGGCCGCACCGGCGGGCCCGGCGACGAACGTCCCGGCTGCGACGATCCTGAGGGCACCCTCGCAGGCGGAGTCTCCCCCGGCGACGGCGACGACGGTGCCCGAGACGGCGGTGTCCACGGCCGCAGTGCCCGCGACGCCGGCCCCGGTGACGCCGGCGACCACGACGCCGCCGCTCACCCTGGGACACCGCTCGGCGACCCTCGACCAGCTCGCCCTGCCCGACGTCGTGGCGCCCGTTCGCCTGCGCGTCCCCGACCTCGGTCTCGACGCCGAAGTGGCCGCCGTGAGCGCCGATCCCGACGGCGACATCGCCGTCCCGCCGTCGCCGGACGTGGTGGCCTGGTACGAGTACGGCCCCGCCCCGGGCGCTGAGGGCAGCGCCGTCCTGGCCGCCCACGTCGACTGGAACGGCGCCAAGGGCCTGTTCTTCTCCTTGGGCGACCTTTCTTCCGGTGCCCCGCTGACCGTCGTGCTGGCCGACGGGCGGGAGGTCGCCTTCCAAGTGGTCGCCGTGGAACGGGTGGCCAAGAGTGAGCTGCCGCGGGATCGGCTGTTCGACCCCTCCGGGCCGCCGCGCCTGGCCCTGGTCACGTGCGGCGGCGCCTTCGACCGATCGCAACGGCGCTATCAGGACAACGTCATCGCATGGGCGGAGGCGTCGTGATCCGACGGTGGGCGGCGGTCATGGCGGTCGTGCTGACGGCGCTGACGGCGTCGGTGACGCTCGCCGTCACGGCCGGCGGGCGAGCCGTCGCGGCGCCGGCCGACGAGCTCACCGTCACCGACGTCACGCCCGTCGGCGCCGACGGCCAGGTCACGGGCATGCTGGCCCTGCCGGCCGCGGCGCGCGGACGAGAGCTCGGGCCCAGCGCGATCACCGTCACCGAGGCCGGGCAGCCGCTACCTGCGACGGTCGTGGGTCTGCGGCCCGAGCAGGTCCCCGTCGTGATCGTCCTCGACACGGCCGCCGATGTCAGCCTGGCGAGGCTCGCCGCCCAGCAGGCCGCCGTCGTCGAACTCGTGCGCTCGCTTCCGCCCGGCACACCGGTCGTCGTGGGGACGACCGTCGATGGTCCGACGGCGGGGCCCACCACCGATCCCGGGGAAGCGGTCGACGCCCTCGGTGCCCTCACCGCCCGGGGCACCCGGACCCTCGGTCCGTCGCTCGCAACCGCCGTTGCGCGAGCGGCGACGCCGGCCGCGGCGCGAGTCGAGGTTGTGGTCTTGGCGGCGGGGCCCGACAACACGTTCACCGACGCCGCCGTGCCGGCGGCGCTGCACGCCACCGACCTGTCGTGGCGCTGGCTGGCCCTCGGCCCCGGGCTGGCGCCCCCCGCCACGCTCGGAGCCAAGGTGCTCGATGCCAGCGGCGACGCGCTCCTCGCCGCCATCGACCGCACGAGCCACGAGATCACGGGCACCTACGAGGTGCAATTCACGCCGAGGGGCGGTGACGGCCTGGTCGTGACCGTGGCCGCCAACGGCGGTACGTGGACGGCACCGATCACCCTGCCGGCGGGTTCGGCGGCGACGGGGCCGGCGGCGCCAGCGACGCCGAGCCAAGCGTCGCCCCCCGCCGAGCCGACCACCACCGCGCCGCTCGCCGGCGCACCGGTCGCGACGACCGTTGCCGCTGCGCCGGCCGGCGACAACCCGCCCGCAACGAGCGCGACGGCGGACGTGGGCTCTACCGCATCGCCGACCTCGCCCGTCCCTGCGGCGCCGCCGACGCAGGCGCCGGCGGGAGCGTCCGGCTCCGGCGGTGCCCGCGGTGTCCTCCTGCTGGCCGCCCTCGCCGTCGTCCTGGGCGTCGCAACGGCGCTGGCCCTGCACCGCCGAGCCTCCGCCGGCCGGCGCCGCGCCGTCACTGCCCCCGTGGCCACCGCCACCACCCCGCCGGTGGACAGCGCTCCCGCAGCCGGGCAGAGCGCCGCCGCGGCAGCCGATGCCGGGGACAGCCCGCCCGCGGCAACCACATCGAGCACGCCGAGGCCATCGCAGCCCACGCGCCCGACGCCGGCCGTCACGCCCACACCAGCCGAGCCCACGCGTCCCACTCCCGCCGCCACACCAGCACCAGCACCAGCCGACGCCAGGCGCCCCACTCCCGCCGCCCCGCCCACACCAGCCGACGCCAGGCGCCCCACTCCCGCCGCGCCGCCCCCGCCAGCCGAACCCGCGCGCCCTGCTCCCGCTGTCACGCCCACACCAGCCGAACCCGCGCGCCCTCCTCCCGCTGTCACGCCCACACCAGCCGAGCCCACCCGCCCGG
>JBIOZN010000002.1:0-2897 GCA_044871175.1 Acidimicrobiales bacterium
AACAGGAACACGATCAGGGGCACGGTGGCGTCGAGCGCGCCCACCGAGTCGAACCCGAGCCACCCCGACAGGTGGCCGTCCTGGAACACCCACACCAGCACGCCGAAGGTGGCCCCCAGCGACAGCAGGTTCATGGCGACGGCCTTGAGCGGCACCACCACCGAGCCGGTCATGAGGAACAGGAGCACGAGCGTCGCCACCACCACGACCCCGAGGGCCAGCGGGAGCCGAGCGGCGATCGAGGCCTTGAGGTCCACCAGCTCGGCGGCGTCCCCGCCCACCAACACCGGCACGCTCATGGCCCGGTCCCGTAGCTGGTGGACGAGCGCCTGCGCGCCCGGGCCCTGGGTGGGCCCGGCGGGGACGACCTCGACGATGGTGGCGCCGGCGGCCGCCAGCCGGTCGTCGACCCGTACGGCGGCCACGTCCGGGTCCCGGCCGAGGTCGGCCACGAGGGCCTGCACGTCGCGATGGGTCGGCCCGGCTTCCACCAGCGCCTCGACGGGGTCGGCGGCGGCCGCTGCCGGGAACCGCGAGCGCAGGTCCTCCAGTTGGCGCGCACTCGCCGACCGCGGCAGCGAGCGGGCGTCGGGGTTCTCGAAGCGGGCCCCGGCGAAGGGCACGGCCGCCAGCACCAGCACGGCCGCACAGCCGGCCACCACCGCCACGGCGTGGCGTCGCACCCATCCGGCCAGCCGCCAGTAGGCGCCGGGCCCCGTGTGCGGCCGGGCCGGCCGGATGCGCCTGCCGGCCACGCTGACGAGGGCGGGCAGCAGCGTGGAGGCGGCGGCGACGGCGACGAGGACGGCACCGATGCCGCCGACGGCGAGCGAGCGCAGGCCGGGGGAGTCGAACACCAGCAGGCCGGCCAGGGCGACGGCGACCGTGAGCCCCGAGAAGGCGATCGTGCGTCCGGCGGTGGCGACCGAGCGCTCCACGGCGCGGGCGATGTCCCGCCCCGCCGCCCGCTCCTCCCGGAAGCGGCTCACGAACAGCAGCCCATAGTCGACGCCCAGGCCGAGCGCGAACATGGTGACGACGTTGATGGCGTAGACGGCCACGTCGCCCGTCAGGGTGGCGAGCACCAGCACCACCAGGGCGCCGCCGACCGCCACCAGGGCGAGGGTGAGCGGCAGCACCGCCGCCACCAGGCCCCCGAACACCACCACGAGGGCGGCCAAGGCGACGGGCAGGGCGATCTTCTCGGCCCGGGCCAGGTCGGCCTCGGCCTGGTCGCTGATCTCGTCGTCGAGGAGGTCCTCGCTGGTCACCACCACCCGTCCCGCCCCGACGGTGGCCAGCTCCGAGCGGATGGCGGCGACGGCGTCGTCCACCATGGCGTCGGGGCCGGGGTGAAGTTCCGCCACCAGGGCCAGGGCCCGGCCGTCGGTGGCCCGCAGCGCCGGCTCGTCGGCACCGTACGGCTCGACCACGCCGTCGACGCCCGGCGTGCCCCGCAGGCGAGCGGCCGCCGCCGTCACCGCCGCCTGCGTGCGGCGGTCGTCCACGGCGATGCCGTCGAGGACGGCGATGACATCGGGGCCGTCACGGGGATCGGCCGTGGCCGGCCGCGCCCGGGCCTCCAGGGCGGAGATCCGATCGTCGGCGCGCTGGGACTCGGCGCCCCCGCCGCCCATGTCGGTGGTGAGGGCACCGAACAGCGCCGGCGCGCCCAGCACGGCCAGAACGAGGACGACGGCCCAGGCGGCGAACGTCCGCCGAGGGTGCCGGGCGGCGGAGAGACCGAGGCGAGTGACCATGCCTGGCAGGGTGACGCGGCGGCGGCCCGCCGTCGTCCCCTCGCCGTCGTATCCCGCGCCTCCTACCCGGGGGGGAGCGGAGTCTCGCCGGGTGTGACGAGGCCCAGCTCGTAGGCGAGGATCACGGCCTGCACCCGGTCGCGCAGCGCGAGCTTCATGAGGACGTGGCCGAGGTGCGTCTTCACCGTGGCCTCACCCACGATGAGCTGCGCGGCGATCTCGCTGTTAGTCAGACCCCGTGCCACCAGCACGAGCACGTCACGCTCGCGGGGCGTGAGGCTTTCGAGCTCCCGGGTCGAGCGCGGCGCGGCGGCCCCGCGCCGGCGGGTGAAGTCGGCCACCAGCCGGCGCGTGACCGACGGCGCCAGGAGGGCGTCGCCGGCGGCGATCACCTCGATGGCGCGGACGAGCTCGGCGCGCGGCGAGTCCTTCAGCAGGAAGCCGCTGGCCCCCGCTCGCAACGCCTCGAAGACGTACTCGTCGAGGTCGAAGGTGGTGAGCACCAGCACCCGCGGGGCGTCGTCGCCCGCACCTCGGATCTGGCGCGTCGCCTCGATCCCGTCGAGCACGGGCATCCGCACGTCCATGAGCACGACGTCGGGACGCAGGGCGCTCGCCTGCGCGACGGCTTCGGCGCCCGTGCCCGCCTCGCCCACGACCTCGATCCCGCTCACCTCCAGGATGGCGCGCAGGCCGGCTCGCACCAGCTCCTGGTCGTCGACCACCAGGACGCGCCGAGCACTCAAACCGGCAGGCGGGCTCGTACGGCGAAGCCGCCGCCCGGACAGGGGGCGGCCGAGAACGAACCCCCGAACGAGGCCACCCGCTCGCGCATCCCCACGAGGCCCAGGCCGGCGCCGGGACCGTCGGCCGGGCCGCCCCGGCCGTTGTCGACGACCTCGACGGCGATGGCGTCGGGCTCGAAGCGGACGTGCACGCGGGCCGAGGCCGGACCGGCGTGGCGGAGCACGTTCGTGAGCGCCTCCTGCACGATCCGGTAGGCCGAGCTCTCCACGCCGGCGTCCACCCGCTGGGGACGGCCTTCGACGGTGACCACCACGGGTAGCCCGGCGCGCTGGACGTTGTCCACCAGTGCCGGTAACTGCCCGAGCGTGGGCACGGGGGCCCGGTCGGCGC
>JBIOZN010000003.1:0-8480 GCA_044871175.1 Acidimicrobiales bacterium
CCCGTGATGGTCGGCCCCCGCTGGGTCGACACGCGCTGCCAACCGATCAGCATCCGCAACGTGCTCGACTACCTGGTGGAGGTGCTCGAGCACCCCTGCGCCGACGGCGTGTACGAGATCGGCGGCCGCGACGTGCTCACGTACCGGGACATGATCCGCGGCTATGCCGACGTACGCGGGCTGCGGCGCATCGTCGTCGGCTGGCCCGTGCCCCACCCCGAGTGGAGCAGCCACTGGGTCGACCTCGTCACGCCCATCCCGTACGCCCTGGCCAATCCGCTCATCCAGAGCCTGCAGACCGACGTCGTCGTCCGGGACGATCGCGCCCTGCGGGACTTCGCCGTACGCCCGATGGGCTATCGCGAGGCGGTCGAGCTGGCGCTCAACCGCCTGGCCAACGACGAGGTCCAGACGACCTGGGCGTCGAGCCTCGCCAGCCTGTCCCGGGACGAGCCACCACGCCGCCAACTGACGGTGCACGAGGGCATGCGGCTCGAGCGCCACCGCGCCCACGTCGAGGCGTCACCCGAGAGGGTCTTCGAGGAGATCTGCCTCCTCGGCGGCGACGCCGGCTGGCCGGCGGGCAACTGGCTGTGGCAGCTGCGGGGCATCATGGACCGCGCCGTGGGCGGCATCGGCATGCGGCGGGGCCGCCGCCACCCCCGCGAGCTGTTCGTCGGCGAGCCCCTCGACTTCTGGCGGGTCGAGGCCCTCGACCGGCCCCACCTGCTCCGCCTGCGGGCCGAGATGAAGCTCCCGGGCACCGCCTGGCTGCAGTTCGAGGTCCAGCCCGACGACGGCGGGGCCCGTATCGAGCAGACGGCCTTCTTCGAACCCCGGGGCGTCCTGGGGCAGCTCTACTGGTACGCCGTCCTGCCCTTTCACCGCTTCGTGTTCCCTGGTCTCGTGCGCGCCGTGTGCGAGCGGGCCTCTCGGCCACCGGCTCAGGTCAGATAGCCCGTGACGTCCACCACGATGTGGGCGGGGGCATAGGTGAACACGCAGATGGCGCCGCCCGCGCCGACGGGGACGAAGGCGAGGTTGGCCACGTCGACCCCGGCCACCGTGTTCACCGTCGACGTGGCCGGGCCGCCCTGGCCGCACGGGCGGGCGGACAGGTAGCCGTCGGCCTCGGGCGTCACGGCGGTGACGGTGACGGCCACGGCCGTGGCGCCGGCGGGCACGCCCTGGCGGCCGGCCACGGGCACCATGACCTCGGTGGCCCCGGAGGGAATCGGCCCGGTGCGAGTGTCGGCGAGGCGGGCGGGGGCGATGGCCGTGAGCCGGGCACCGGTGGCGGCGGCGGGCGTACCGAACCAACCGGTGACGTCGATGACGAGGTCGGTGGTGGCGTGCGAGGTGACGCACACCTCCTCGGTGGCGTCGACGGCGACGGTGGCGGCGTTGGCCGCGATCTGGCCCGCCGCATAGTTGAGGTTGGACGCGTTGGGCGGGGCGCTTCCACAGGGGAACACGCTCACGTACCCATCGCCGGTCGGGTCGACGACCGTGAGGTTGAGGGTGAGGGCGCCGACCAGGTCGGGTGCGAGGTCGGTGAAGTCCACCGAGTAGACCTGCCCGCCCACGACTCGGCTGGGCCCGTCCCGCGTGTCCACCCACCGCCGGGGAGTGATGGCGGTGAAGCGGGCGGCGGGGGCGCCGGCGTCGGGGGTCAGCCACCAGCCGGCGACGTCGACGACGAGGTCGGTGCCGGCGTAGCTGAGGGCGCACACGGCGCCGTCGCCCACCCCGACCGCGCTGGCGGCGGCCACGATCGTGCCGGCGCGGTAGTTGAGGGCGGAGGCGAGGGGCGGTGGTACGCCGCACGGGAACACGGTCACGTAGCCGTCGCCGTCAGGTTCGACGGCGGTGACGTTGAGGGC
Organism: Acidimicrobiales bacterium; assembly: GCA_044871175.1. Taxonomy (GTDB): domain Bacteria; phylum Actinomycetota; class Acidimicrobiia; order Acidimicrobiales; family Ilumatobacteraceae; genus JBIOZN01. The sequence continues at coordinate 1,884 of JBIOZN010000003.1, forward strand.
GACGGCGGCCACGCCGGTGTCGGGGACGCCGGCACGGCCGAGCACCGGCACGGCCACCGGGACGCCGGCGGCGAGGCGGGTGCCGGTCTCACGGGTGTCGAGCACCCGCACCGGCGGGGCCGGCACGAACGTGCCGGTGGCGCCAATGAGCGGCGGGGACGGCGGAGCCGGGCTCCCCCAGGCCGCCAGCAGGGCGTCGACGGCCGGGCGCAGGCCGCCCACCGCCGTGTACACGGCCGGGTAGTAGCCGCACCGACGACCGAAGGACGTGAGGCCCACGATGCGGCTGCCGGCCCGGTCGCGCACCACCAGCGGGCCGCCGCTGTCGCCCTGGCAGGTGTCGGGGGCGCCGCCCTGGCCGCCGGTGTACTGGCCGGCGCACAGCTGCACGGCGGGGTCGACCACACCCGGCCCCAGGCCGGGCTCATCCTCGCCGGCGTTGCAGTAGTCGGCGGTGTGCAGCGGGACGGCCGCCTCGCGCAGCACGCTGTCGAGGGCCCGGGTGGTGACGTCGTGCACCCCCCAGCCGGCGACGTAGCCCGTGCCCGAGTCAGGCCGGTCGCCGGCGGAGGCCATGACCAGCGGCGCCTCGGGCACTGGGGCGGGCAGGCGCAGGAGGGCGATGTCGTGGCGCCCGATGGGGCCCAGGGCCGGGCGGTAGCCGGGGTGGGTCCAGGTCTCGGCCACGCCACTGGTGAAGCCCGGCGCCGCCAGGTCGGTGGTGCCGCCGGTGACGGTGATGCCGGCGGCGGTCGCGGGGACGCCGTTGGAGTCGAACAGGCAATGGGCGGCGGTGAGCACGACCCTGTCGGTCACCAGCGACCCGCCGCAGCGCAGCACGCTCGCACCGATCCTGACCGTGAGCCCTACCAGGCCCGACCACTGGGCCGCCCGGTTGGCCGTGCTCACCGCCTTGCCGCCCACGATCGCCGGCTCGGGTGTCACCGGGGTGGCCGGGGAGGGCGCCGGCGCGGCCATCACGAAGGTGGCGACGGCAACCAGCGCCACCGCGATCCGCCGCCCCACGCCGAACCGGTCCACATCGATCCTCTCTCCGCCGCCGGAGCGAGGACGCTACCGCCGCCGCCCGACCCGACGGGCCGCACGGGAAGTGACGACTTTCGTCAGTTTCCGTCGTCAGACGACCGCAGGTGACGACAGTGGCGCGAAACCGGGGGCCGCGGGCCGGGGGCCCCGGGGCGGCCGGCCGGGGACGAGGCCGCCGGGGCAGCCGTCGGGCGAAATAGCGCCGGCCGGCCGGGGACGAGGGCCGCCGGAGGCGGCCGGCCGGGGGCGCGGCGCCGTCAGCCGAGGTTGGACGACCGGGGGTAGACGTCGTCGGGGTCGGTGACCACGTTCACCAGGTAGGGGACGCCGGCCGCCAGGGCGCGGTCGAGGGCGGGGCCGATGTCTCCCGGACGCGTCACGGTCTCGCCGGCGCCACCGAGGGCGCGCACGACCTCGTCGTAGCGGCAGCCCGGCTGCAGGTCGCAGGCCACGTCCCACCCGTACACCGCCCGCATCGGGTGCTTCTCCAAGCCCCACATCCCGTTGTTGCCCACCACCAGCACGACGGGTAGCTGGTGACGCACGAGCGTGTCGGCGTCCATCAGGCTGAAGCCGGCGGCGCCGTCGCCCAGCAGGGCCACGATCTGGGCCGACGGCCGGGCCACCCGGGCGGCAATGGCGTACCCCGGCCCGTTGCCCAGGCACCCGTAGGGGCCCGTGTCGAGCCACCCCGCCGGCTGGTACACCTCGACGTACTTGCCGGCGTAACTGGCGAAGTCGCCCCCGTCGCAGATCACCACCGCGTCCCGGGCCAGCCGCCGGGCCAGCTCGCCGTACACCCGGGTGGGCTTGATGGGGTCGGCGTCGGCGGCCAGGCGCGCGGCGTCATCGGCCGCCGCCGCCCGTTCGGCGGTACGCAACTCGGTGATCCAGGGCTCATGATCGGCATGGTTCCCCCGGTAGGCGGCCAGCGCTTCCAGCACGGTCACCAGGTCGCCGGCGGCGGTGGGAACCTCGACGTGCCCCGCGCGCGACTCAGGCGCATCGACGATGTGGGCCACCCGGGCCGACCCGAACCGGCCGAATCCCAGCCGGAAATCGAGGGGCGTACCGACCACCACCACCAGGTCGGCCCGCTCCTTCAGCAACCCGCGGGTGCGCAGGAAGGCGAGCTCGTGGTCGGCGGGCAGGCACCCCCGGCCCATGCCGTTGAACCAGCACGGCACCCGCAGGGCCTCGGCGGCGTGGGCCAGGGCCTCCCATGCGCCGTCCCAGTAGACATCGCTCCCCACCACCAGGGCGGGCCGCTCGGCCCCCGCGATCAGCGCCGCGATGGCCGCGACCTCGTCGGGGTCGGGCTCGACGCCGCGCACGGCGACGGCGGGCGGCACGTCGGCCGCCGTGGGTCCGAAGACGTCGAGGGGGTAGTCGACGAACACCGGGCCCCGGTGGGGCGTGAGGGCGGTGACGACCGCGTCGGTGGCCACCTTGGCCGCCTCGGCGGGGTCGCCCAGCGTCCGGGCCGACTTGGTGATGCTGGCCACGATGGGTACGTGGTCGAGTTCCTGCAGGCTGCCGGCCCCCCACCGGCGCTGCGGGGCCCGGCCGCCCAGCACCACCAGCGGGCTGCCGTTGAAGTGGGCGGTGGTGATGGCCGAGATCCCGTTGGTGACCCCGGGCCCGGCGGTGAGCACGGCCAGCCCGGGCGTTCGGGTGAGCTTGGCGTAGGCCTCGGCGGCGAAGGTGGCCGTCTGCTCATGGCGGGTGTCGACGATCCTCACGCCCTGGTCACGCGCCGCCTCGTAGAACGGCCAGACGTGGCCCCCGTTGAGGGTGAACATGACGTCGACCCCGTAGCCGCGCAGCGCCGCCAACGTCAGCTGCCCGGCATGGCCCTGCATGTCCGTCATCTCGTCACCCCCGTGCCGCGCCGCCGGAGCGACGACGTCGACGCCCATCGTGTCACCCCCGCGCCCACGAACTCTCCGCAGCCGTCGGGAGGCCAGCCCGTAACCTCGGACACCGTGCGCACGGCCGAGCGTCCCACTGCCACGCCCGGCCGCAAGCGGCTGCGGTGGTGGAAGGAGGCGCTGCTCGTCGGCGCGTTCTACGCCGTGTACTCCTTCACCCGGAACCTGTTCGGCTCGGCCCGGGTGGAGAAGGGCGAGGAGCCGGTGCACTCCTTCAACAACGCCCTGCGCGTCATCCGCCTCGAGCGCTTCCTCGGCCTGTTCCACGAGGAGACGCTGCAGGACCTCTTCCTGCCCTACCACTGGTTCATCCGCTTCTGGAACATCTACTACGGGACGTTCCACTTCATCGTCACCATCGGGGCCTTCGTCGCCCTGTTCTTCCTCATGCCGGCCCGCTTCACCCGGTACCGCAATACCCTCGGCTTCACCACCGCCTTCGCCATCATCGGCTTCTCGCTGTTCCCCCTCATGCCTCCACGGCTGCTCAACGACGACGGCCCCTACGGCGGCGAGCGCCTCGCCCTCGAACGGGGCGAGGAGAACTTCGGGTTCACCGACACCCTGGCCGAGGTCGGGGGGCTGTGGAGCTTCGACTCGGGCGCGGTGGCCGAGGTGTCCAACCAGTACGCCGCCATGCCCAGCCTCCACATCGCCTGGTCGACGTGGTGCGCCCTGGCCCTGTGGCCGCTCGTGCGGCGCTGGTGGTCACGAGCGCTCCTGGTCCTGTACCCGATCGCCACCTTGTTCTGCATCGTCGTCACCGCCAACCACTACTGGCTCGACGGTGTCGGCGGCCTGCTCACGCTGTTCTGCGGCTACCAGGCGGGCGCCGCCTTCGACCGCTGGAACGACCGACGCCTGATGCGGCGCGTCCAACAAGTCTGACCGCCCGGTCACACTCGCGCGCCGGCCGAGGGATAACGTCGGACGCGCCCACCCTCCCCCGGCGGTGACCATGTACCTCGATGCCATTCGCGCGCCCGCCGACCTCCGGCAGTTGACCTACCCCGAGCTGGGCGAGCTGGCCGGCGAGATCCGCGACTTCATCGTGGCGGCCGTGGCCGAGAACAGCGGCCACCTGGGGTCGAACCTCGGCGCGGTCGAGCTCACGCTGGCCCTGCACCGCGTGTTCGACTCCCCCTCCGACGCCGTCATCTGGGACACCGGTCACCAGGCGTACGTGCACAAGCTGGTCACCGGGCGGCGCGAGGGCTTCGCCGAGCTCCGCCAGGCCGGCGGCCTCTCGGGCTATCCCAGCCGGGAGGAGTCCCGCCACGACTGGGTCGAGAACAGCCACGCCTCCACCAGCCTGTCCTACGCCTACGGGCTGGCGGTCGCCCGCGACACCGGCGCCGACCCGGACCGTCGCCACATCGTCGCCGTCATCGGCGACGGGTCGATGACCGGAGGCATGGCCTATGAGGCGCTGAACAACCTCGGCCACTCGGGCCGGCGGGTCATCATCGTGCTCAACGACAACGGCCGGTCGTATGCGCCCACGATCTCCAACCTGTCCGAGGCGCTCAACAACGTGCGCCTCAACGCCACCTACATGCGGCGGCAGCGCCGCCTCGAGCAGGCGCTGCGCGACCTGCCGGTGGTGGGCCGCCAGGCCGAGAAGGGGATGGAGGCGTTCAAGGCGGCGGTGCGTGAGGTGCTGCAGCCCCCCGCCTTCTTCGAGGCCCTGGGCGTCCGTTACGTGGGGCCCATCGACGGCCACGACATCGAGGCCCTCGAGCACGCCCTCACCAACGCGGCCGAGTTCGAAGAGCCCATCGTCGTGCACGTGCAGACCCAGAAGGGCCGGGGCTACCCGCCGGCCGAGCACGACGACGAGAAGCACCTGCACGACGCCCCCGTGTTCGACCCGCTGGTGGGCCCGCCCAAGGCGGTGCCCACGGGCTACACGCAGGCCTTCGCCGAGGCGCTCATCAAGGAGGCCGAGCACGACCCCCGGCTGGTGGCCATCACCGCCGCCATGCCCGGGCCCACCGGCCTGCTGCCGTTCCAGGAACGGTTCCCCGACCGCTTCTTCGACGTGGGCATCGCCGAGCAGCACGCCGTCACCGCCGCCGCCGGCATGGCCATGGGCGGGTTGCGGCCGGTGGTGGCCATCTACTCGACGTTCCTCAACCGGGCGTGGGACCAGGTGGTGTACGACGTCGCCCTGCACCGCCTGCCCGTGCTGTTCTGTCTCGACCGGGCGGGGATCACGGGTGACGACGGGCCCAGCCACCACGGCGTGTACGACCTCGCCCTGCTCACCAAGGTGCCGGGGATGACCGTGTTCGCCCCGTCGTCGGCCCAGGAGCTGCAGGTCATGCTGCACGACGCCCTCGAGCTGTGCGGCGACGGGCCGGCCGCCATCCGCTACCCCAAGGGGGCCGCCCGCCAGGTGCCCGACCACGAGGTCGGCTCGGGTTTCCGCGCCCGCCGGCTGCGCACCGGGGACGGGTCGGTGTGCCTGGTGGCCGTGGGCAAGATGGTGGGAGCGGCCGAGAAGGCGGCCGAACTGCTGGCCGCCCAGGGCGTGGACGTGACGCTGTGGGACCCGCGGGTGGTGCAGCCGTTGGACCTCGACCTCGTGGGCGACGCCGCCCGCCACCGGCTCGTCGTCACCGTCGAGGACGGGCTGCGCGACGGCGGGGTCGGCGCCCACGTGGCCGGATGCCTCGAATCGGCCTGCCGCGCCACCGGCGGCCCTCCCGTCGTCGTGCTCGGCCTACCGCTCAAGTTCATCCCCCAGGGCAAGCCCGACCGCATCCTCGCCCAGCTCGGCCTCGACGCCGAGGGCATCGCCGCGTCGGTACGGCAGGCGCTGGCCGGCACCGAGGCGTGACGGGCCCGTTCGACGGCGAGCTCGCCCTCGCCCTCGAGCTGGCCGACCGGGCTGACGCCGTCACCCTCCCCCGGTTCCGGGCCGCCGACCTGGTCGTCGAGCGCAAGCCGGACGCCAGTGAGGTGACGGCGGCCGACCGCGAGGCCGAAGCGGTCATCCGGGCTCACCTGCGCGAGGTTCGGCCCCACCACGCCGTGCTGGGCGAGGAGGACGGCCTGGTCGGCCCGGCCGACAGCGAGTGGCAATGGGTGATCGACCCCGTCGACGGCACCAGCAACTTCGTGCGCGGCGTGCCCATCTGGGCGACGCTGATCGCCCTCGAGCACGAGGGCGAGCCGGTGGTGGGCGTCGTGTCGGCCCCGGCGCTGGGCCGGCGGTGGTGGGCGGCCCGGGGAGCGGGAGCGTTCGCCGACGGGCGGCGCGTCCGTGTGTCGGCGGTCAGCGACGTCGCCCAGGCCCACCTGGCCCACGCCGGGATCGGGACGTTCTACGAGTACGGCCGGGGTGACGCGCTGGTGGCCCTGGCCCGGCGGGTGTGGCGCAGCCGGGGGCTGGGCGACTTCTGGATGCACGTGCTCGTCGCCGAAGGGGCCTTCGAGATCGCGTGCGAGCCGGTGGTGAGCCACTGGGACCTGGCCGCCCTGCAGGTCATCGTCACCGAGGCGGGCGGGTGGTTCACCGACCTCGACGGCCGGGCCCGTCCCGACGGCGGGTCGGCCCTCTCCACCAACGGCCTCCTGCACGACACCGCCCTCGCCGCCCTCACCCCCCCCCCCC
>JBIOZN010000004.1:0-5279 GCA_044871175.1 Acidimicrobiales bacterium
GTGCAGATTCCTGACTGAAGCGGCGCTGGCCGGGCGCCGGGGGCCGTCCGCCGCGCGCTGAAGCGGCGGTGGGCCGGCGTCAGGCGGCGTCAGGCGGCGTTTACCGATGTCAGACGGGCGGGGGCGGGGGCGGCGTGGGGGTTCCTGTGCCGCCGGAACCGGGCGGCGGAGGCGGTGGCGGGCTGCCCCCGGTGGGCGGCGCGGGCGGGGCCGGCGGGGCCGGCGGGTAGGACGGCGCCCCCGTGGGCGCGCTGCCGAAGCCGGGCTGGCTGGAGATGCCCCCGGACGGACCGAACGGTCCGCCGCCACTGCCGGTGCCGGCGGCCACCGCCTTGGGCGCGCCAGAGGTGACCGGCGTCGTGAGGATGCCGAGCAGGTTGAGGGTGGCGCCCACCGCCATGGCCAGCGAGCCGAGCAGCATGAAGATGCCGCCGATCTTGAAGTTGGCGCCGTTCTTCTCGGTGATCAGGTAGCAGAGCATGAACAGTGCCGACGTGGCGCCCCAGGCGAACAGGATCTGCTTCCAGTCGAAGGTGAGGATCTTGGGCAGCGTCGGATTGAGGAGCCACATGACGAGGATCACCACCACCGTCGCCAACCCGAACAAAGCGATCACGGCGGTGTTGGGGAACAGCGCGAAGACGTCGCTGCTCCATGCGTTACGGCCCTCGTCTCCGTCGCCGATGAAGTTGAAGAACGAGAACAGGAAGGTGATCGCCCCGCCGGCCAGCATGATGATCTCGGCTATCGTCGGTTGTCGCTTCACGTGGCGAGGCTCCCTTGTGTCCTGTGGCTGAGCGTCACTGTAACGACGGCGGCGATACCGCTACGGGATGCCCGTGAGCGGCCGCTTGGCCGTGCTGGCGTCGGGTCACGGCACGATCCTCGAAGCCATTCTCAACGCCGGCATCGAGCCGGTGGTGGTGCTCGCCGACCGGGCGTGCCGGGCTGTGACGGTGGCCGAGACGGCCGGGGTTCCCGTCATCGTCGTTCCCCGGACCAGCTTCGGGCCCGACTTCGACCGGGCCGCCTACACCCACCAGGTCGTCGCCGCGCTCACCGCCCGCCACGTCGACCTGGTGGCCATGGCCGGATTCATGACCGTGCTGGCCGCGCCCATGTTCACCGCCTTTCCTGACCGCGTCCTGAACACTCACCCGTCGCTGCTGCCGGCCTTCCCCGGCGCCCGCGCGGTGGCCGACGCCCTGGCCGCGGGTGTGCCGCTCACCGGCTGCACGGTGCACCGGGCCACGATCGAGGTGGATCGAGGCCCGGTACTGGCCCAGGAGGCGGTGGCCGTGCAGCCGGGCGATACGGTCGAGACGCTGCACGAGCGGATCAAGGCGGTCGAGCGGCGCCTGTACCCCGCGGTGATCAAGGAGCTCCTCGCGTGCGTGTGACGCCCGCCCAACCGACGGCCCTGCTCTCGGTGTACGACAAGACCGGCATCGCCGAGCTGGCCCGCGCCCTCCACGAACGGGGCTGGCACCTGCTCTCCAGCGGCGGCACGGCCGTCGCCATCGCCGCCGCTGGCGTGCCCGTCACCGACGTCGCCACCCGCACCGGCTACCCGGCCATCCTGGGGCATCGGGTGGTCACCTTGCACCCGGCCGTGCACGGCGGGCTGCTGGCCGATCTCGACGACCCCGCCCACCGGGCCGATCTCGAGCGTCACGGGATCGAGCCCATCGCCCTGCTGGTGGCCAACCTCTACCCATTCGCCCAACGGCCGGGGGTGGAGATGATCGACGTCGGCGGCCCCGCCATGGTGCGGGCGGCGGCCAAGAACCACGCCCACGTGGCCGTCGTGGTGGATCCGGACGAATACGGCGAGGTCCTGGCCGAGCTGGACGCCAGCTCAACCGGCCGCCTCAGCCCCGCGACGCGCCGTCGCCTGGCCCGGCGGGCCTTCGCCCACACCGCTGCGTACGACGCGGCCATCGTCGCCTGGTTCGACGCCCAGGGCGGGGCGGACGACCCGGCGGCCGCCGCCCTCCCGCCATCGCTGCATCTCGCCCTCGAGTACGCCCAACCGCTCCGCTACGGTGAGAACCCCCACCAGGAGGGCGCCCGCTACCGCACGGTGGGCGCAAGCAGCTGGTGGGACGCCGCCGTCCAGCACCAGGGCAAAGAGCTCAGCTACCTCAACGTCTACGACGCCGAGGCGGCCTGGCGGCTGGTGCACAATCTCGGCGACGGACCGGCGGCGGTCGTCGTCAAGCACGCCAACCCCTGCGGGGCGGCGCGGGCCGACGACATCACCACCGCCTACCGCCGGGCCCACGCGGGCGACCCGGTCTCCGCCTTCGGCGGCATCGTGGCTCTCAACCGCCCCGTGCCCCGGGCGCTGGCCGAGGCCCTGGCCCCGGTGTTCACCGAGGTGGTGGTCGCCCCTGCGGTGGACGACGACGCCCTCGAGGTGTTCGCCGCCAAGAAGAACCTGCGCGTCCTCACCGCCCCGCCACCAGGCCCCCCCGGCCTGGAGGTGCGCCCCGTCGACGGCGGCCTGCTCGTGCAGACGCCCGACCGCGTACCCGTCGACCGGGCCGCCTGGCGCGTCGTCACCCGTACCCAGCCGACCGACCAGCAGTGGGCCGACCTCGAATTGTCGTGGGCCGTGGTGGCGGCGGTGACGTCCAACGCCATTGCGCTGGCACGCGACGGCCAGGCCGTCGGCATCGGCGGCGGGCAGCCCAACCGGGTCGACTCCGCCCGGATCGCCGCCCAGAAAGCGGGTGACCGGGCCACCGGCGCGGCGGCCGCCTCCGACGCCTACTTCCCGTTCCGGGACGGGCTGGACGCCCTCGCCGCCGCCGGCGTGGCCGCCGTCATCCAGCCGGGGGGGTCGGTGCGCGACGACGAGGTGATCGTGGCGGCCGACGAGCACGGCCTGGCCATGGTGTTCACCGGCGAACGGCACTTCCGCCACTAGGCCCGGACGCAGGCGACCATGGTCATGTCACAGGCGGCCCCTGGCCGCGCGCACTATGGAGGCGATGACGACGAACACCTCTGCGTGCATCGACGGGAACGAGGCGGCGGCCCGGGTTGCCTACGCGTTGAGCGAGGTCATCCCGATCTATCCGATCACGCCCGCCTCACCCATGGCGGAGTCGTGCGACGACTGGGCGGCCCAGCACAAGCCGAACCTGTGGGGCGCGGTGCCCGAGGTCATCGAGATGCAATCGGAGGCGGGCGCCGCCGGCGTGCTGCACGGGGCGTTGCAGAAGGGCGCCCTGGCCACGACCTTCACCGCGTCCCAGGGCCTGCTGCTGATGGTGCCCAACATGTTCAAGATCGCCGGCGAGCTCACACCCAGCGTGATCCACGTGGCCGCCCGCACCATCGCCACCCACGCACTGTCGATCTTCGGCGACCACTCCGACGTGATGCACGTCCGGGACACGGGCTGGGCGATGCTGTGCGCGGGCTCGGTGCAGGAGGCCCACGACTTCGCCCTGGTGTCCCACGCCGCCACCTTCCGGTCGCGAGTGCCGTTCCTGCATTTCTTCGACGGCTTCCGCACCAGCCACGAGGTCAACAAGGTCACCCTGCTCAGCGAGGACGACGTGCGGGCGCTCATGCGCGAGGACGACATCCTCGAGCTCCGCCTGCGGGGCCTCAGCCCCGAGCGCCCGGTGCTGCGCGGCTCGGCCCAGAACCCCGACGCCTTCTTCCAGGCCCGGGAGGCGTGCAACCCGTTCTATGACGCCGTCCCCGGCATCGTCCAGGAGGTGTTCGACGAGTTCGCCGAGCGCACCGGGCGCCGCTACGGGCTGGTGCAGTACCGGGGGGCGCCCGACGCCGAGCGCGTCATCGTGCTCATGGGTTCGGCGGCCGGCGCGGCCGAGGAAGCCGTCGACGCCATGGTGGCCGCCGGCGAACGGGTCGGCATGGTGACGGTTCGCCTGTACCGGCCGTTCCCGGCCGCCGAGCTCGTGCGCGCCCTGCCCCCGTCGTGCGGCACCATCGCGGTGCTCGACCGCACCAAGGAGCCGGGCGCGGTGGGCGAGCCGCTGTTCCTCGACGTGCGCGTGGCGATCGACGAGGCCCAAGACAGCGACGAGCCGGCCTTCGCCCGCACGCCTCGCATCGTCGGCGGCCGGTACGGCCTGTCGTCCAAGGAGCTGACGCCCGGGATGGTGAAGGCGGTGTTCGACGAGCTCGCCACCGAACGTCCCAAGCGCCGCTTCACCGTGGGGATCTACGACGACGTCACCCACCTCAGCCTGCACCCCGACGACGACTTCGCCGCGCCCCGCTCGCCAGGTGAGGTGCAGGCCATGTTCTACGGCCTGGGGGCCGACGGCACCGTCGGGGCCAACAAGGCGTCGGTGAAGATCATCGGCGAATCCACCGACCTGCACGCCCAGGGCTACTTCGTGTACGACTCGAAGAAGTCGGGCTCGGTCACGGTGTCCCACCTGCGCTTCGGCCCCAAGCCGGTCACCTCGACCTACCTGATCCACGGCGCCGATTTCGTGGCCTGCCACCAGTTCGGCCTGATGGAGAAGATGAAGGTGCTCGAGCACGCCAAGCGGGGGGCGACGTTCCTGCTCAACAGCCCCTTCGCCCCCGACGAGGTGTGGGACCAGCTGCCCCAGGAGGTGCAGCAGCAGATCATCGACCTCGACATCGACCTGTGGGTCGTGGACGCCTACGCCGTCGCCCGGGAGACGGGCATGGGCAATCGCATCAACACCGTGATGCAGCCGTGCTTCTTCTACCTGGCCAAGATCCTGCCCGCCGAGGAGGCCATCGCCAAGATCAAGGAATCGGTCGAGAAGACCTACGGCAAGCGGGGCCGCACCATCGTCGAGCAGAACTTCGCCGCCATCGACGCCTCCCTCGAACGCCTGGTGCACGTGCAGGTGCCGGCCACGGCCACGAGCGACCGCCACCTCGCCCTCACGGTTTCCGAGGACGCCCCCGAGTTCGTGCAGAAGGTCACCGCCGCCCTCATGGCCGGTGACGGCGACCTGCTGCCCGTGTCGGCCCTGCCCGTGGACGGGACGTTCCCCACCGGAACGGCGAAATACGAGAAGCGGGCCATCGCCAAGGAGATCCCTATCTGGGATCCCGACATCTGCATCGATTGCGGCAAGTGCGCCATCGTGTGTCCGCACGCGACGATCCGGATGAAGGTGTTCGAACCGTCGGCGGTCGACGGCGCGCCGGACACGTTCCAGTCGAAGCGCTTCCGCTCCAAGGACATCTCCGGCTACGACCTCACCATCCAGGTGGCGCCCGACGACTGCACCGGCTGCGGGGTGTGCGTG
>JBIOZN010000005.1:0-6952 GCA_044871175.1 Acidimicrobiales bacterium
CGCTCGCTCCCGGTGATCGACCAGGGTGTCGTCGACGGGCGAACGCTGACCACCCACGGCAATAACGCCACGTCCGGGCCATCTGCGTGGCCGACGGAGAAGGGGAGGACTGCGGGCTCACCACCGCGGGCGGCACCGGAGGCGCCGCAGCGTGGGTGCTCACCGATCGCGGGTGGGAGGTCGTGGTCGCCAGCGCCGAACCCGACGTGCAGGTGGTGATCTGGGGCCCAGGTAACGACGACGACGTGGTCGCCCCCTCCGTCACGGTGCAGGCCGGCGCCCGGACGTGGGTCGTCGCCGCCCCTCCCGACGGCACGACGGCCGTCGGCATCGAGTGGCCCGACCAGGGCACGGGGCTGGCGCGGCCGCTGCCCTGACGCCTCCGGCCCACCCCCTTCCCCGGTTTGCACCCTGAGCGCCCCTCTTTGGCGTTCAGGGTGCAAACCCAGGCCGGTCAGCGGATCGAAGGGAGCCAGGCGGGGCGGTGGGCCTCGTACTTCGCGATCTCGTCGGCGTGCGCCAGCGTCAACGCGATGTCGTCGAGACCGCCCAGGAACCGCTGCTGGGTCGTCGCGTCGAGGGGGAACGCCTCGGCCAGCCCGATGGCCGGCGCCTCCACGACCAGACGCTCGACGTCGACCACCACCTCGAGCTCGGGATCGGCCTCGACCGCCGCCATCAGTCGCTCGACCGCCTCGGCCGGCAGCACCACCGCCACGAGGCCGTTCTTGGCGGCGTTGTTGCGGAAGATGTCGCCGAAGCGCGGCGAAACCACGGCCTCGAACCCGTGCTGCTGGAGCGCCCAGACGGCGTGCTCGCGCGACGAGCCCACGCCGAAGTTCTGGCCCGCCAGCAGGATCACGGCGCCGGCGTGGCGCTCGTCGTTGAGCACGAAGTTGCGGTCGTCGCGCCAGGTGGCGAACAGGCCCTTCTCGAACCCCGTGCGCTCCACCCGCTTCAGCCACTCGGCGGGGATGATCTGGTCGGTGTCGACGTCGCTGCGCCGCAACGGCACCGCCTTGCCGCTGACCGCGTGCACCGCCTTCATGCCAGGTCCTCGGGCAGGGCGAAGTGGCCGGCCACCGCCGTGGCTGCGGCCAGGGCCGGCGATACCAAATGCGTCCGGCCGCCCCGGCCCTGACGGCCCTCGAAGTTGCGGTTCGACGTGCTGGCGCAGCGCTCGCCCGGCGCCAGCTTGTCGGGGTTCATGGCCAGGCACATCGAGCACCCCGGCTCCCGCCACTCGAACCCCGCCGCCGCGAACACCTTGTCGAGTCCCTCGGCCTCGGCCTGGGCCTTCACCGCGTGGCTGCCGGGCACGGCCAGGGCCCGCTTCACCTGGACGTGGCGGCCCTCGAGCACGGCGGCCGCCGCCCGCAGGTCCTCGATGCGGCTGTTGGTGCACGATCCGATGAACACGGTGTCGACGGCGATGGCGCGCAGCGCCGTGCCCGCCGTGAGCCCCATGTAGGTCAGCGCCCGGGCGGCCGCCTCCCGCTGGCCGGGATCGGCGAAGGTGTCGGGGTCCGGGACGACGGCGTCGATGGGGGCGACCTGGCCGGGGTTGGTGCCCCAGCTCACGTGGGGCCGCAGCTCGGACGCGTCGATCAGCACCTCGGAGTCGAAGGTGGCCCCCTCGTCGGTGGCCAGCGTCCCCCAGTCGGCCAGCGCCTGGTCCCACTCCGCCCCCTTCGGAGCGTGGCGCCGGCCCTCGAGGTAGGCGAAGGTCGTGTCGTCGGGGGCGATGAGTCCGGCCTTGGCCCCGGCCTCGATGGACATGTTGCACACCGTCATCCGCCCCTCCATCGACAGCGAGCGGATGGCCGAGCCCCGGTACTCGATGACGTGCCCGATACCGCCACCGGTACCGATGCGCCCGATGATGGCCAGGATCACGTCTTTGGCCGTGACCCCGCTCGGCCGCGAACCCTCGACCGTGATGGCCATCCACCGGGGCCGGGACTGGGGCAGCGTCTGGGTGGCGAGCACGTGCTCGACCTCACTGGTGCCGATGCCGAAGGCGAGGGCCCCGAAGGCGCCGTGGGTGGAGGTGTGGCTGTCGCCGCACACCACCGTCATCCCCGGCAGGGTGAGCCCCTGCTCGGGCCCGATGATGTGCACGATGCCCTGACCCGGGTCGCCCATGGGGTAGAGGCGGATGCCGAACTCGGCCGCGTTGGCCCGCATGACCTCCATCTGGCGGCGGGAGATGGGGTCGGCCACCGGAGCGGACAAATCGGTGGTGGGGACGTTGTGGTCCTCGGTGGCGACGGTGAGCTCGGGATGTCGCACCGGCCGGCCGGACAGGCGCAGCCCGTCGAACGCCTGGGGCGAGGTGACCTCGTGCACCAGGTGGAGGTCGATGAACAACAGGTCGGGCTCGCCCGGGGCGGCGTGGACGACGTGACGGTCCCAGACCTTCTGCGGCAGGGTCAGCGGCTGGTTCACGACGGCGCTCCCTCTCACATACTGAGACGATATTCTCGGATCGTGGAACGCAGCCTAGGCGGTGTCGGGGTGCTCGACAAGGCGGTTGCCGTTCTCGGCGCCCTCGACGGCCGGGCCCGGTCGCTGGCCGAGCTGGCGGCCGAGACCGGCCTTCCCCGGGCCACCACCCATCGCCTGGCCGTGGCCCTCGAGCACCATGGCCTCGTGCGCCGTGATGGCGACGGGCGGTTCGTGCTCGGCCTGCGCCTCATCGGCCTCGGCCGGGCGGCCGGGGAGGCCTTCCCGCTGCGGGCGGCGGCCCGCCCCGTGCTCGACCGGCTGCGGGCCGACACGCGCGAGAGCGTCCAGCTGTTCGTGCGCCAGGGCGACGTGCGCGTATGCGTCGACGCCCTGGAGTCGCCCCACGGCTTGCGTTGGATCGTGCCCGTGGGGGCGGTGCTGCCCCTGCATCGCGGCTCGGCCGGCCGCGCCCTCACCGGCCCTCCCGGTGGCGGGTGGGTGGAGTCGGTGGAGGAGCGCGAGCCCGGGGTGTGCTCCGTGAGCGCGCCGGTGACCGGCGACGACGGGGAGGTGGCGGCGGCGGTGTCGGTGTCCGGGCCGGTCGAGCGGCTCAGCCGCAGCCCGGGAGGGCGCTACGGACGCCAGGTGGCCGCCGCCGCCCGCGCCATCGAGGCCGCCGCCGGCCTCCGCTGAGGCCCGCGCGAGGCGCTTCGGTCAGGAATCTGCACCTCTACGGTGCAGATTCCTGCCCAAGGCAGGGATGTGCACCAACGAAGGCGTCGGCCGGCCCGCGCTACGGGGTGTCGGCCGCCAGCACCTTGACCTTGAGCGTGCCGCCGGGGGCCTCGTAGCTCACGACGTCGCCGGCGCTTGCACCCATGAGGGCGGCGCCCAGAGGCGAGCCGGGGGAGATGACGTCGAGGTCGCCCGTGCGCTCCTCGATGTGGCCCAGCAGGTAGCGCTCGGCCTGGTCGTCGGCGTCGCCCTCGTAGAGGATGGTCACGATCGACCCCGGCCCCACCCGGCCCTCGGGGACCTCCTCCACGATCACGGCGTGCTTGAGGATGTTCTCGAGCTGGCGGATGCGGCCCTCCATGAACCCCTGCTGGTCCTTGGCCGCCTGGTAGTCGCCGTTCTCGGACAGGTCACCCAGCTCCCGGGCGCGCTCGATGGCCTGGGCGGCCTCGATGCGACCCCGGGTGGTGAGGTCTTCGAGCTCGGCGGTGAGCCGCTCGTGGGCAGCTGCGGAGAGCTGGTGCACGTCGGACATGGGCGTCCAGGCTACCGAGGTGAGTTGACGGCGCCAGCCCCATTCGCCGAGACTGGGCGCCTGATGCCGTCGCGCGCCCGCTCCGCCCGGTTCGTGATCATCATCGTGTAGCGCACGCCGACCTGGTGTGCGCTCCCAGCCGTCCCCTCGGGGGCGGCTTTCTCGTTCCCGGGGAGAATCGCAGACATGACCTACAGGATCGCCGTGATCGGCGGCGACGGCATCGGGCCGGAGGTCACCGCCGAGGCGGTGAAGGTCGTGCGCGCCACCGGTGTCCCCATCGACACCGTCGGGTTCGACGTCGGCGGCGCCCGCTACCTGCGCACCGGCGAGGTCCTCCCCGACGCCACCCTGGAGGAGCTGCGGGGCTTCGACGCCATCCTGCTGGGCGCCGTCGGCACGCCCGACGTGGCCCCCGGTGTGCTCGAACGGGGCCTGCTGCTGCGCCTGCGCTTCGAGCTCGACCTCTACGTCAACCTGCGCCCGTTCGTCAACGCCGGCCATCCCCCGATCGACATGGTCGTCATCCGGGAGAACACCGAGGGCACCTATTCGGGCGAGGGCGGCTTCCTGCGCAAGGGCACACTCCACGAGGTGGCCACCCAGGGTTCCGTGAACACCCGCATGGGCGTCGAGCGCTGCGTCCGCTTCGCCTTCGCCCTGGCGCGCAGCCGCCACCGCCGGCACGTCACGCTCGTGCACAAGACCAACGTGCTGCAGTTCGCCGGCGACCTGTGGCAGCGCACGTTCGACGCGGTCGCCGCCGAGTGCCCCGACATCACCACCGCCTACCACCACGTCGACGCCGCCTGCATCTACTTCGTGCAGGACCCGGCACGCTACGACGTCATCGTCACCGACAACCTGTTCGGTGACATCCTCACCGACCTGGGCGGCGCAGTGTCCGGGGGCATCGGGCTGGCCGCCTCGGCCAACCTCAATCCCGCCCGCACCGGGCCGTCGCTGTTCGAGCCGGTGCACGGCTCGGCCCCCGACATCGTCGGCACCGGCCGAGCCGACCCCACCGCCGCCATACTCTCGTCCGCCCTCATGCTCGACTTCCTGGGCGAGGGCGAGGCCGCCAACCGCATCCGCACCGCCTGTGCCACCCCTACCACCGGTACCACCGCCGCCATCGGCGACCAGATCGCAGAAAGAGTGAAGTAATGCCCATCCAACCCACAGAGCAGATCTGGATGAACGGCGAACTGGTGCCGTGGGCGGACGCCAAGATCCACATCCTCACCCACACGCTGCATTACGGCACGGGCGTGTTCGAGGGCATCCGCGCCTACCAGACGGCGCAGGGGCCGGCGGTTTTCCGGCTCACCGACCACATCAACCGGTTGTTCAGCTCTGCGCGGATCCTGGGGATGGAGCTGCCCTACACCCGGGACGAGCTCGTGCAGGCCTGCAAGGAGACGGTGATCGCCACGGGGCTCGACTCCTGCTACGTGCGCCCGATCGCGTACTACGGGTACGGCGAGATGGGCGTGTCGTCGCTGAACTGCACGGTGGACGTGGCCATCGCCTGTTGGCCGTGGGGCGCCTATCTGGGCGAGGAGGCCCTGGCCAAGGGCACCCGTATGAAGATCAGCTCGTGGATCCGTCACGACCACAACACCATGCCCCCGGCGGCCAAGACGACAGGTAATTACGTCAATTCCACGCTGGCCAAGGTGGAGGCACTCAGGGCCGGCTACGACGAGGCCATCCTGCTCAACCCGCAGGGCTTCGTGTCGGAGTGCTCGGGCGAGAACCTGTTCGTGGCCCGCAGGGGTCGCCTGCTCAGCCCGCCGTTGTCGGCCGGGGCGCTCGAAGGGATCACGCAGGACACCGTGATCAACCTGGCGCGCGACCTCGGCATCGACGTGGCGCTCGACAACATCGCCCGCAGCGACCTCTACATCGCCGAGGAGATGTTCGTTTCCGGCACCGCCGCCGAGGTCACGCCCGTGAACTCGGTGGACGACCGTCCCATCCCCTGCCCGGGCCCCATGACCACGGCGATCCAGGAGCGGTTCGCCAAGGTCGTCCGGGGCGAGATCGACCAATACAAAGACTGGATCGAGCATGTTGCCTGAGGCCGTAGAGATCTTCGACACGACGCTGCGCGACGGCACCCAGCTGGAAGGCGTGTCGGTCACCGTCGACGACAAGTTGCGCATCGCCGCCCAGCTCGAACATCTCGGCGTCCACTACATCGAAGGCGGCTGGCCGGGCGCCAACCCCAAGGACGACGAGTTCTTCCGGCGGGTGCGCCACGAGCTCGACCTCACCACCTCGACGCTGGTGGCTTTCGGCTCGACCCGGCGCCCCAAGGGCAAGGTGGACGACGACGCCACGCTGCGGCATCTGGTCGAGGCGGGCACCGGCACGGTGTGCATCGTGGCCAAGAGCTGGAGCTACCACGTCACCCACGCGCTCCAGGCCACCCTGGACGAGGGCGTGGCCATGGTGGCCGACTCGGTCGAGTTCCTCCACGGCACGCACGGCCGGCGGGTGCTGGTGGACTGCGAGCACTTCTTCGACGGCTACCGGCGCGACCCCGAGTTCGCCCTGCGGGTGCTGGAGGCGGCCGCCGAGCGCGGGGCCACCCACCTCGTGCTGTGCGACACCAACGGCGGGTCACTCCCCTTCGACGTCGAGGCGACGGTGGCCGACGTCGTGCGCCACTTCGGCGACGACATCATGGTCGGCGTCCACCTCCACGACGACACCGGCTGCGGAGTGGCCAACGCCCTGGCCGGCGTGCGGGCCGGCGCCCGCCACGTGCAGGGCACGATCAACGGACTGGGCGAGCGCACCGGCAACTGCAACCTGTCCACGATCATCCCCGACCTCACCCTGAAGATGGGTGTCCGCACGCTGCCCGAGGGGCGCCTCGAACGGCTCACCAGCGTGAGCCGGGCCGTGGCCGAGCTGGTGAACCGGCCCCTCGACAACCAGGCGCCCTACGTGGGCGGGTCGGCCTTCGCCCACAAGGCGGGACTGCACGTGTCGGCCATCGCCCGGGCGCGCGACGCCTACGAGCACGTGCCGCCCGACCTGGTGGGCAACGGCACCCGTTTCGTGGTGTCCGAGCTGGCGGGGCGCTCCACCGTCAAACTCAAGGCCGACGAGCTCGGCCTGCCCCTCGACGGGGCCGCCATCGGCACCGTGATCGACGACCTCAAGCGCCTCGAGCACGAGGGCTACCACTTCGAGGCGGCCGACGCCTCCCTCGAACTGCTG
>JBIOZN010000006.1:0-8362 GCA_044871175.1 Acidimicrobiales bacterium
CCGGGCGGCGGCGGGCGGGGCGGCGGGCCGCCATCCCCCGGGCCACCCTTCCGACCGGCTCATCCTCTTCGTGCTGGCACTGGTGGCCTACGTGCCGCCGCTGTGGAGCGCGCCGGGGCGGGTCGGCGCCGACACCAAGTCCTACCTCTACCTCGACCCCGGCCGGCTGCTGGCGCGCGCCCCGTACCTGTGGGACCACCACATCGGCTTCGGCACCGTGTCCCATCAGACCATCGGCTACCTGTGGCCGATGGGGCCCTGGTTCTGGGCGTTCAACCGTCTCGGCGTGCCCGACTGGATCGCCCAGCGCCTGTGGCTGGGCACCGTGCTCTTCGCCGCCGGCGCCGGCGTGCTGTTCCTGCTGCGCACGATCTCGCGCCCGGGCACGTGGTCGGCGGGCGGGTGGTCGGTGGCCGCCTGGTCGGCCCCCACGCGCTTCGTGGCCGCCAGCGCGTACGCGCTGTCGCCCTACGTGCTCGACTACGCCGCCCGCATCTCGGTCATCCTGCTGCCCTGGGCCGGGCTGCCCTGGCTCGTCGCCCTCGCCATCCGGGCGGCGCGCCAGGGCGGCTGGCGGTGGCCGGCCGGGTTCGCCCTCGTCGTGGTCACCGTCGGCAGCGTCAACGCCACCGCGCTCGTCCTGGCCGGGCTCGGCCCCCTCGTGTGGCTGGCGGTCATCGTGCTGGAACGCGACGTGCCGTGGCGGAGCGCCCTGGCGGCGGTCGCCCGCATCGCCGTCCTGTGCCTGGGCGTCTCGTTGTGGTGGATGGCGGGGCTGTGGGCGCAGGGCCGCTACGGCATCCCCATCCTGCGCTACACCGAGACCTACGAGGCCGTGACGCGCACGGCCACCGCCCCCGAACTGCTGCGTGGGCTGGGCTACTGGTTCTTCTACGGCAACGACAAGCTCGGCCCCTGGATCGAGGCGGGCGCCCACTACACCCACCCGCTCCTCGTCGCCGTCGGGTACGCGCTGGTGGCCGCCGCCCTCCTGGCCGCCGCCCTCGCCCGCGGGCGGCACCGCCGGCCCGCCGTCGCCCTGGTGGTCGTCGGCCTGGCCGTCGCTGTCGGCTCGCACCCGTGGGAGGCGCCCACCCTGTACGGGCGCGTCTGGAAGGCGTTCGTCGCCACCACCCCGGGGGGCGCGCTGCGCTCGACGCCCCGGGCGGTGCCGCTCGTCGTCCTGGGCCTCGCCCTCCTGCTGGCGTCGGGGGTGGAGGCCGTCGGGCGACGCTGGGCGGCGTCGGGGCGCCGCCGCTGGCGCCCGGCCGTCGTCCTCGTCCCCGTGGCCGCCGCCGCCCTCGTCGCCGTGAACCAGCTCCCGCTGTTCACCGGCTCCCTCTACGGCGAGAACCTCCAACGGCCCGAGTCGCTGCCGGCCTACTGGCCGCAGGCCGCCGCCGCCATGGGCGCCGGCGGCGACGCCACGCGCGTGCTCGAGCTGCCGGGCACTGACTTCGCCTCCTACCGGTGGGGGAACACGGTCGACCCCGTGACGCCCGGGCTCACCGACCGGGACTACGTCGCCCGCGAGCTCATCCCCTACGGCTCGGCACCGTCGGCCGACCTGCTGGGCGCGCTCGACCGGCGATTCCAGGAGGGGGTGCCCGAGCCGGCGGCCGTGGCTCCGATCGCCCGGCTGGCGGGCATCGGCACCGTGGCCCTGCGCGCCGACCTGCAGTACGAGCGCTACCGCACCCCCCGACCCCGCCAGATGTGGGCCGAGCTGGGCGCCGCGCCCGGGCTGGGCGAGCCCCAGGGCTTCGGTGACCCGGTGCCCAACCGGGCCATCGCCCGGCTGCCCCTGATCGACGAGATCGAGCTCGGCCTGCCCGCCGGCAGCGCCGATCCTCCTCCGGTGGCGCTGTTCCCCGTCGAGGGCGCCCGTCCCGAGGTGCGGGCCGACACGGGGTCGACGGCACCGATCGTGTACGCCGGTGACGGCGAGGGGATGGTCGACATGGCCGCCGCCGGCCTGCTCGACGATGTCGACGTGGTGGTGCCCGTCGCCGGCCTGGCCGCCCGCCCCGACGTGCTCGCCGCCACCCTCGGAGGCACCGCCCCGGCGCATCTGGTCGTCACCGACACGAACCGCCGGGCTGCCCGCCGCTGGGGCACGGTGCGGGAGAACCAGGGCTACACGGAGGTGGCCGGCGAGGAGCCGCTGGTGGACGACCCGAGCGACAACCGCCTCGATGTCTACCCCGACGCCGAGGGCGACGAGCACCGGACGGTGGCCGAGCTCGGGGGGGCCGGCGTGGCCGCCGTGCAGGCCACCGCCTACGGCAACCCGGTCAGCTACACGGCCGAGAACCGGCCGGCCAACGGGCTCGACGGCGATCCGCAGACGGCCTGGCGGGTGGGGGCCTTCGCCGACGTCCGGGGCGAGCGGCTCGAGGTCACCTACGACGGGCCCGTCACCACCGACACGATCCGGCTGCTGCAGCCGATCAACGGACCGCGCAACCGCTTCATGACCCAGGTGCGGCTGCGCTTCGACGATGCCGGCGCGCTCGACGTCGACCTCGACGACACCAGCCGGGCCGAACCCGGCCAGGTCATCCCGCTCGGGCAGGCGCGGACGTTTCGGCGCCTGAGCGTCGAGGTGCGGGCCGCCGACCGGCCGTCCCAGCCCCGCTACGACGGCGTGTCGGGCGTGGGGATCGCCGAGCTCGACGTGGGCGGGCGGCGAGCCGACGAGGTGCTGCGCCTGCCCACCGACCTGCTCTCGGTGGACGGAGCGGCCGGACCCGAGCAGCAGGTCACGGTGGTCGTCACCCGGCAGCGGGCCGACCCCGCCGAGCCCGTGCGCTCCGACCCCGAGACCCACCGGGCGCGCCGCTTCACCCTGCCCGCCGAGCGCACGTTCACCGTGGGCGGGACGGCCCGGCTGTCGGCGGCCGCGCCGGTGCCGGTGCTGGCCGGCGCGCTCGGCCCGGAAGCGGGGGCGGGGGCTGCGGCCGTCACCGCCGACGCCACCGCCAGCCTGCCGGGCGACCTGCGCGCCGGCCCCGGCGCCGCCATCGACGGCGACCCGGCCACGTCGTGGACGACGCCGTTCGTGTTCGCGGTGGGCAGCGCCACCACCTACACGACCCCGGCCCCGGTCACGTTCGACCACCTCGACCTCGTCGCGGTCGACGACGGCCGGCACTCGTGGCCCACCGAGCTCACCGTCACGCCCGACGGCGGCGCGCCCGTGGGGGCCGCGGTCCCGGCGCGGGAGACGGCGCCGCTCGAGCCGACGACGCCGCCGGGCACGGTGCCCGAGCGGGCGGGTGAGCAGGCAGTGCGGCGGGTGCGGGTCGAGCTGCCCGCGCCGGTTACGGCCACCACCCTCACACTGGCGATCACCGGCATCGACCCCGTCGAGGTGAACGACTACTACAGCGAGACGCCGGTGGCCACGCCCGTCGCCATCGCCGAGTGGGGCGTCCCCGGCCTGGCCACCGCTCCGGTCGACGACGCCGCGCCGCTGCCGGGCGCCTGCCGAAGCGACCTGCTCACCGTCGACGACGCTCCGGTGCCCGTGCGCCTCGTGGGTACCACCGGCGCCGCCCTCGACCGCGACGGCCTGGCGGTCGAGGGCTGCGGCGATCCGCTCCGGCTCGGCGCGGGCGAGCACGAGGTGCGCACCGCCCTCGGCCGGGTGACCGGCATCGACCTCGACCGTCTCGTGCTCGACTCCCCCGCCGCCGTCCCACCGGGCGCCACCACTCCGAGCGCCGCGCCCGTCCTCACGGTCACGGGCCAGGGCGCCGTCGGCTACGACGGCCGGGTCACGGGTACGGGCGGGCAGCCGTTCTGGGTGGTACTGGGCCAGAGCCACAACGACGGCTGGCGGCTGGAGGTCGAGGGCGCCGACCAGGGCGCCCCGGTCCTGGTGGACGGGTTTGCCAACGGATGGCTGGTCACGCCCACGGCCGGCGCCGACGCGCTCTCGGTGCGGCTGCGCTGGACGCCCCAACGGGTCGTGTGGGTGGGCTTGGCCGCCAGCGCGGCCGCCGTCCTTCTCTGCCTGGTCCTCGCCCTGTTCGGGCGTTCTGTGGAGACTTCGGGCCCTCAGACGACCCCAACTCGTCACCGAGCGCGACGGTGGCCGCCGTGGCTCGGGCCGGTCGTCGTCACCCTCGGGTTCGGCGTCGTCGCCGGGCCGTTCACCGGCGTGGCCGCGGGTGCCACCGCCGCCCTCGTGCGGGCCCGTCCCGGCGCGGCCCGGTGGTTGGCCTGGGTGCCACCCGTGCTGCTGGCCACCGCCGTGGTCTGGGTCGGCGCCCTCACCGTCCGCTACGACCTGCCCGCCGGGTTCGAGTGGCCCACCTACTTCGAGCCCCTCCACCCGCTGGCGTGGACCGCCGTCGCCGTCGCCGCCGTGCTCGCCTGGCGTCCTGTGGACGATGTCGACGACATCCACAGAGAAGTCACACCGTTGTGACCCTTCCTCCTCACAGGGCCGGTCGCGCACACTGCACCCATGGCCTACGTCATCACCTTCGGCGACGAACAGAAGGCGGCCGAGCTCATCGAAGGGGCTGACGCCTACCAGCAGGAGGGTCCGCTCACCACGTTCTTCAAGACCTCGCCCGGGCGCACGATCGTCGACAGCTGGAGCACCCGGCTGGCCAGCTTCCGCACCGTCGACATCCGCTCGGTGCGCCTGGTCGCCTGACGGTCACCAACTCGTGTCGAGCGGGCGCCCCTCGTCGTAACCGGCCTGGCTCTGCACGCCCACCACGGCGCGCTCGTGCAGCTCGTCGACGCCGGCGGCGCCGGTGTACGTGCACGCCGACCGCAACCCGGCGACGATGCCGTCGATGACATCCTCGACGCTGGGGTGGTGAGGGTCGAGGTAGAGCTTGGCGGCGCTGATGCCCTCGTCGAACAGCTCCTTGCGGCTCTGGGCGAAGGCGTCCTCGAGGCGGGTCCGTTGGCGGACGGCGCGCCGGGACGCCATGCCGAAGCTCTCCTTGTAGAGCCGGCCGTCGGCGTCGCGTTGCATGTCGCCGGCCGACTCGTACGTGCCCGCCAACCACGAGCCCACCATGGCGCTGGCCGCCCCGGCGGCCAGGGCGAGGGCCACGTCGCGGGGATGGCGCACCCCGCCGTCGGCCCACACGTGACGGCCGGCGGCGCGGGCGGCGACGGCGCACTCGGCCACGGCCGAGAACTGCGGCCGCCCGACGCCCGTCATCATGCGCGTGGTGCACATGGCGCCGGGGCCGACGCCCACCTTGACGATGTCGGCGCCCGCCTCGATCAGGTCGGCCGTGCCCTCGGCGGTGACGACGTTGCCCGCCACCAGCGGGATGTCGGGCAGGGCGGCGCGCACGGCCCGCAGGACCTTGAGCATCTTCGCCTGGTGCCCGTGGGCCGTGTCGACGACCAGCACGTCGACGCCGGCGACGGCCAGCTCCACGGCCTTGCCCACCACGTCGCCGTTGATGCCCAGGGCGGCGGCCAGCAGCAGACGACCGGCGCCGTCGACGGCCGGCTGGTACATGGCCGAACGCAGGGCCCCGCGCCGGGTGATGACTCCGACGAGCCGGTCGCCGTCGACCACCGGGGCGAAGGTCAGGCGGGCGTCGCCCAGGCGCTCGAAGATCTCCTCGACGGGAGTGCCGGCGGCCACGGTGACCAGGTCGCGGCTCATGACGTGCTGGACCTGGGTGAAGCGGTCGGCCCCGGCGGCGTCGGTCTCGGTGAAGATGCCCACCGGGCGGTCGCCCTCCACCACGACGACGGCGCCGTGGGCCCGCTTGGTGACCAGGCTGAGGGCCTCGCCGATGGTGCCGGTGGGCGCCAGGGTGATGGCGGTGTCGAAGACGGTGTGGCGGGACTTGACCCACGCCGTGACGTCGGCGACGACGTCGAGGGGGATGTCCTGGGGGATGACGGCCACACCGCCCCGGCGGGCCATCGTCTCGGCCATCCGGCGCCCGGCGACGGCCGTCATGTTGGCCGCCACCAGGGGGAGGGTGGTGCCGATGCCGTCCGGGGTGCTGAGGTCGACGTCGAGCCGGCTCTCGACGTCCGAACGCACGGGAACGAGGAAGACGTCGTCGTAGGTCAGTTCGTGGGCCGGAGTCCGATCGTGCAGGAAGCGCACGGCACCTCCCCAGGGGCGCTCGCCAGAGCCGAACGAGGTTACCCGGCGGCGATCTGGCAGAGGCCGGGTCGCCCCGGCCAGGGGCGGTGAGCAAGATCTCCTGCCAGATGGGCCGGGGGGCCAGCGTCATGGTCGGAAACAGCGGTGAGGGTGGCGTCGGGCGCGGGTCAGGCGTCGCCGCCTCGGGCGGGGGGGCGGCGGGCGGCCTTGCGCTCGGCCTGGCGGCGCTTGGCGTCGAGGCGGCGGCGGTCGGCGGCCGCGCTCGGGCGCGTGGCCCGGCGGGGCCGCTCGACGGCGAGCGCGCCCGCCAACCGGTCGGCCAGGCGCTCCAGCGCCGCCGCCCGGTTCTGGGCCTGCGAGCGCCGGCTGGACGCCGTCACCCGCACGGTCGGTCCGAGGCGCTCGAGGATGCGGGCCCGCTGCCGGGGGCCGAGCGACGGCGACCGGGCGGCGTCGAAGATCACCTCGACGCGTGTGTTGGCGGTGTTGGCGTGCTGGCCTCCGGGACCGCCGCTGGCGGTGAACCGCCACTCGAGCTCGCCGACGGGGATGGCGAGCGAGCGCGTCACCCGCAGCACGTCGGCCACCCATCCGACGGTACGGGTTTAGGGTGCCGCCCGTGAGCCAGCGGGACGACACGCCGGTGGTGCTCGTGCACGGGTGGGCGGGCAGCTTCGCCACCACGTGGCAGGCACCGGGGGTGGACGCGCTCATCACCGACGCCGGGCGGCCGGTGATCGGCGTCGACCTGCTGGGCCACGGCGACGCGCCCAAGCCGCACGACCCCGCCGCCTACGCCGACCTCACGGCCCGCGTCGCCGAGGCCCTCCCTGCCGACCGGCCGGTCGACGCCATCGGCTTCTCCCTCGGCGCCATCACGCTGATGCGCCTGGCCGCCCGGCAGCCCCAGCGCTTCCGTCGCCTCGTGCTGGCGGGCATCGGTGACGACGTGCTCGACCGCGACGCCGGGCGCAACGAGGCCATCTCCGCCGCCGTCGAAGGCGACGCCGACGCCGACGACATCGTGCTGCAGCGCTTCGCCGCCTACGCCCACGAGCACGGCAACGACCCGGCGGCGCTGGCGGCCTGCCTGCGGCGCCCCCCGCTCGAACCGATCACGGCCGAGCTGCTGGGTCGCATAACCAGCCCGGTGCTCGTCGCCCTCGGCTCTCGCGATGGCACCGGCAAGGGCGAGCAGCTCGCCGCCGCCTTCCCCGACGGGCGCTTCGTCTCACTGCGGGGCGTCGACCACTTCGCCACGCCCGAGGCCTTCGCCTTCATCGACGCCGCCCTGAAGTTCCTCGAGGCCGAACCAGGGTGAGCCCCGAGCCGCCCGACCTCGAGCGGGCGGTGACCATCCTGCGGGCCGGGGGCCTGGTCGCCTTCCCGACCGAGACCGTCTACGGGCTGGGGGCCGATGCCGCCAGTACCGCGGCGATCGAGCGCCTGTACGCCGTGAAGGGCCGGCCCCGCAATCACCCGGTCATCGTCCACCTGGCCGACGCCGAACAGTTGGGGGACTGGGCGGCCCGCGTGCCGCCGAAGGCGCGCGCACTGGCGGCGGCGTGCTGGCCGGGGCCGCTCACGCTCGTGCTGCCGCGTGCCAAGCGGGTGCCCGATGCCGTCACCGGGGGGCGCCCGGGCGTGGGGCTGCGGGTGCCCGCCCAACCGCTGGCGCTCGCCCTGCTGGCCCGTTTCGGCGGCGGGATCGCGGCCCCGTCGGCCAATCGCTTCGGCCGGGTGAGCCCGACGACGGCGGCGCACGTGCGGGCCGACCTCGGGGCCGACGTCGACGTGGTGCTGGACGGGGGGCCCTGCGCGGTGGGTGTCGAGTCGACCATCGTCGACCTCACCGGACCGGTGCCGGCGGTCCTGCGCCACGGCGGCGTGCCCGTCGAGCGCCTGCGGAAGATCGTCGGGGCCGACGTGCTCGACCAGCCCACCGGGCCGGCGCGGGCGCCGGGCATGCTGCCCAGCCACTACGCCCCCCGCTGCCGAGTCGAGTTGGCGCCGACCCCAAGCGAGGCGAGGCGCCGGTGCGACGAGCTGCGCGCCGCCGGGCACGCCGCCGACGTGCTCGACCCCGGGCCCGACGTCGACGCCTACGCCCGCCATCTGTACGGGTGGCTCCGGGAGGCCGACGACCGGGGCCTCGACGTGCTCGTCGTCGTGCCCCCGCCCCTCGTCGGGATCGGCGCGGCGGTACGCGAACGCCTCGAAAAGGCCGCCGCCCCCCGCCCCTCCTGAGCGTTGGGG
>JBIOZN010000007.1:0-2313 GCA_044871175.1 Acidimicrobiales bacterium
CGCCCGCGGCGCCGCCTGGTTCCGCACCGAGGGCACCGAGCGCTCGCCGGGCACGATCGTCGCCACCGTCACCGGCGCGGTGCGCCGGGCGGGGGTGGCCGAGGTGCTCATGGGCACCACGGTGGCCGAGGCCATCGACGAGATCGGCGGCGGCGCCCGTCCCGGCCGGCGGTTGGTGGGCGTGATGGGCGGCGCGTCCAACGCCTTGCTGCCCGCCGACCGCTTGGCCACGCCCCTCACCTACGAGGACATGGCCGCCGCCGGCAGCGGCCTCGGCTCGGCCAGCCTCATCGTCCTGGACGAGGACGACGACCTGGCTGCGGTCGCCGCCGGCGTGGCCCGGTTCCTGGCCGTCGAGTCGTGCGGGCAGTGCGTGCCGTGCAAGCGCGACGGGCTCGACCTGGCCGACATGCTCGCCCGCGTGTGCCGCGGTGAGGCCAGCGAGCACGACCTCGACGAGATCCCGGCGCTGGTGGAACGCGTGGGCGTCGGGGCGCGGTGCAACCTGGCCCTGCAGCAGCAGGTGGTGGTGGGCAGCATCGTGACCCTGTTCGGTGACCGCCTCCGCGCCCACCTGGAACCCGACGCCGCGCCGGTCGAGCCCATGCCGGTGGCCCGGCTGGCCGACCTGGCCGACGGGCAGGCGGTCTTGGACGACCGGGCCGCCGGCAAGCAGCCGGACTGGACCCACGCCCCGGTCTGGTCGGGGGAGACGCCGGTGGACCGGTTCGAGGACCACCGCAAGAACGCCGAGCCCCTCGAGTAGCGAGGGTGACGGACCCGGCCGAGCTCCGGGCGGCGGCGCACGCCCTGCTGGAGGAGAACTGGCAGGCGGGCCCCGACGGGGGTGGCTACACCGCCCCGAACCGCCAGCGGTACCCGTTCCAGTGGCTGTGGGACTCGTGCTTCACGGCCATCGCCTGGGCGGCCGTCGGCGAGGCCGAACGGGCCGTCGTCGACCTGGCCGCAGTGTTCGCCCACCAGACGCCCGCGGGTTTCGTGCCCCACATGGGCTACCAGCTCGACCCCGGCTTCCACGCCTCCTTCTGGGGCCGACCGGGCGCGTCCACCCTGACCCAACCGCCGGTCTACGGCCACACCATCGCCGAATTGCGCCGGCGCGGGGTGACGGTGCCCGACGAGCTGGAGGAGCGCGCTCGCCGCGGGCTGGCGTGGCTGTTCGCCCGCCGGGTTCGGGAGGACGGGTTGGTGATCGTGCACCCGTGGGAGTCGGGGTGCGACGACAGCCCCGTCTTCGACGCCTGGGCGGCGCGGCCCTGGACGCGAGGGAGCTGGCTGGCGCGCAAGCTCGAACTGGCGGCATCGCTCGTGCTCGATCCCGAAGGGGCGGCGGTGGCCAACCCCCGGTTCGAGACCACCCACCTCGGCTTCACCGCCATCGCCGCCTGGTCGGCCGACGAGCTCGGGATGGACCGGCCCTCGTTCGGCATCGCTCGTCCCGCCGCGCCGGTCGCGCTCAGCGACCTGCTCGGCTGCCTGGTGGACCCCGACCTCGACGCCCTCGAGCTCGCCGTCGACCGGCGCGCCTACGGCGGGCCCGTCGGGCCGGCCAGCGTGCACCGGGCCCACCCGAGCTTCCGGCCCGGCTGGTACTGGCGGGGCAGCGTGTTCCCCCCGCTCGGATACCTGCTGCACCGGGCCGCCCGCCGCGACCACCCGGCCGTGGCGGCCGCCCTGGGCGACGAGCTCGTGGCCGGGGTGCTCGCGTCGGGCTTCGCCGAGCACTGGCACGCCGACACCGGCCGGAGGGTGGGCAGCCCGCGCCACTCGTGGGCGGCTCTCGCGGCCGCCCTGGGATGAGCGGCGGCCATGTGCACCGGAGGTGCACAGCCGTGCAAGGAGGCTGGCGCGGGTGCCGACCTCGTCACTGCGATGCTGATGTCACCGATGTCGTGGGCAGGGCAACGCAGCGGTGACTCAGGCGGCGGCCGAGGCCGGTGCTCGGCACGGGCGCACCCGTCCTAGGCTGGCTCGGTGCCCGTGTACGAGTACCGCTGCCCGGCGTGCGACACCGCCTTCGAGCTGCGTCGGCCGATGAGTGAGTCGTCGGCGCCGGCCACGTGTCCGCAGGGGCACCCTGGGGCCCGCCGGCTGCTGTCAGTGGTGGCCACGGTGGGCAGCGCGGCGCCCGCCCGCTCGGGCGCGGGCACGCCGGGTGCCCGCGCCGCAGGGCCGTGCGGGTCCGCCTGCGGCTGTCACACCGCCTGAGGCGCGGGCCGTCAGGTGCCGGGGACCTCGTTCAGGTCGTCGTTCATCGCCCGGTACACGTCGTAGATCTCCTTGCACTTCTGG
>JBIOZN010000008.1:0-2993 GCA_044871175.1 Acidimicrobiales bacterium
TCGACGTCGACCAGCTCACCCTGCTGGCCAAGGCCGTGCGCCCGCTGCCCGACCAGTGGTTCGGCCTCAAGGACCCCGACACCCGCTACCGCCAGCGGGAAGCCGACCTCATCGTCAACGACGACAGCCGTCGCGTCTTCGCCATCCGCTTCAAGGCTGTCGCGGCGATGCGGGCGACCCTGGCGGCCGAGGGCTTCATTGAAGTCGAGACCCCCATCCTGCAGCTGCAGGCCGGTGGGGCCCTCGCCCGGCCCTTCATGACCCACCACAATGCCCTCGACGTCGACCTCAGCTTGAGGATCGCGCCCGAGCTCTACCTGAAACGCCTGGTCGTGGCGGGTTACGAGCGGGTGTTCGAGATCGGCCACAACTTCCGCAACGAGGGAATCGACACCCGGCACAGCCCCGAATACACCGGCCTCGAGGCCTACCGCGCCTTCGGCGACTACCGCGACGGGATGGACCTCACCGAGCGGCTGATGGTGGCTGCCGCCGACGCCGCCACCGGCCGGCGCACGTTCACCGTGGGTGACGTCACCGTCGACCTCACGCCGCCCTGGCCCCGCCGGACCCTGCTCGACCTCATCGAGGAGAAGGTGGGCAAGCGCCTCCACCCGTCCCAGCCGGTGGGCGACGTGCGCACCGCCCTCGACGAGCACGGCGTCGCCTACGAGCCGAGCTGGGGCGGGGGGAAGCTGATCTTCGAGCTGTACGACAAGGTGCTCCAGCCCGAGCTGGTCGGGCCGCTGTTCGTCACCGGCTACCCCATCGAGGTGTCGCCCCTGGCGCGCGACGACCGGGCCGACCCCGCCCTGGCCGACCGCTTCGAGCTGCTGGTCGCCGGGCGGGAGCTGGCCAACGGCTACAGCGAGCTCAACGACCCCGACGAGCAGGAGGCCCGGTTCCGCCGGGAGGCGGTGGCCGCCGCCGAGGGCGACCTCGAGGCCCACCCCGCCGACGCCGCCTTCGTGCGGGCGCTCCAGTACGGGCTGCCGCCCACGGCGGGCATCGGCATCGGGGTCGACCGCGTCGTCATGCTGCTGGCCGAGGTCACCTCCATCCGGGAGGTCATCCTGTTCCCGCTGCTGCGGCCCGAGGTCGACCCGTGACCGCGCCCGCCACCCTCACCCACCGCCTGGTGGCCCGCAACGACGCCGTCACCTCCGAGAACCCCATCCACCACGACGACGTGGCCCCCCACTACGGCTTCGCCAGCGGGCTCGTCCCCGGGGTCACCGTGTACGGGTACCTGTGCTGGCCGCCGGCGTCGCGCTGGGGGCTCGACTGGGTGGCCGGCGGCACCATCTCCGCCCGTTTCATCGCACCCGTCTACGACGGCGACGAGGTCACCGTGCGGGCCATCGCCGAGGACGAGCGCACCCTCGAGCTCGCGGTGCTCACGGGCGACGACCACGTGTGCGCCACGGGTGTGGCCACACTGCCCGCCCAGCCCGCGGCGCGGCCCGACCTGGCCCGGTTTCCCACCCGGCCCGTCCCGGCGCCCGAGGACCGCCCGCCCGCCAGCGAGGCGGTGCTGGCCGCCCGGGGCGTGGGCGCCGTCGAGCGCACGTGGGGCCCGGCTGACCGGGCCTGGCTGCTCGACCTGCTGAGGGACGATCTCGGGCTGTACGACGACGCCCGGATCGCCCATCCCGGCGGGCTCATCCGAGCCGCCAACGACGTGCTGTCGCGCAGCGTCCGGCTGGGGCCATGGATCCACGTGGCCAGCACGACGACGCACCACCGCTCGGTACCCGACGGCACCACCGTGGTCACCCGGGGCGTGGTGACCGACCTGTACGAGCGCAAGGGCCACCGCTTCGTCGCGCTCGACGTGATGAGTGCCATCGGTGACGACCCCGTGCTGTCGGTGCGCCACGTGGCCATCTACGAGCCGCGCCGCCGGGACGGCGCCGGCGGCTGATGGCGGCCGACACCGTCAACCTCGATATCGACGGCCACGAGCTGGAGCTGTCGAGCCCGGGCAAGGTGTTCTTCCCCGAGCGGGGCGACACCAAGCTCGACCTGGTCGAGTACTACCGGGCGGTGCGCGAGCCGATCATGCGCACCATGGGTGGCCGCCCGGTGCTGCTGCAACGCTTCCCCGAAGGCGCCGGAGGCAGCTCGTTCTTCCAGAAGCGCATCCCCGCCAGCGCGCCCGATTGGTTGGCCACCACGATCGTCAGCACCCCCAACGGCACCACGTCGCGCGCCCTCGTGGTGGCCGACCTGGCCCACCTGGTGTGGGCGGTCAACATCGGCTGCCTCGGCTTCCACGTGTGGCCCAATCGCGCCGATGACCCCGACCGCGCCGACGAGCTGCGCCTCGACCTCGACCCGCAGCCCGGCATCACCTTCGCCGAGGTGCGGGCGGCCGCCGTCGAGGTGAAACGGTTGCTGGACGAGGTGGGCGTGACGAGTTGGCCCAAGACCACCGGCAACCGCGGCATCCACGTGTACGCCCGGCTGGAGCCGCGCTGGGACAGCTACCAGGTGCGGGCCGCGGCCGTGGCGGTGGCGCGTGAGCTCGAGCGCCGCCGCCCCGACCTCATCACCGCCGCCTGGTGGAAGGAGGAGCGCGGCCGGCGGGTGTTCATCGACTTCAACCAGAACGCCCCGCACAAGACGGTGTTCGGGGCCTGGTGCGTGCGGGCCCGGCCGGGGGCCCAGGTGTCGACGCCGTTCGCCTGGGACGAGCTGGACGACGTGCACCCCGACCGGTTCACCCTGGCCAGCGTGCCGGCGCGGGTGGCGAGCGACGGCGACCCCTGGGCGGGCATGCCCGACCAACCCCAGTCGCTCGAGCCCCTGTTGGCCATGAGCGAGCGCGACCTGGCCAGCGGGCTGATGGACGCGCCCTGGCCGCCGGTGTATCCCAAGCAGCCGGGCGAGCCGCCCCGGGTGGCTCCCAGCCGAGCCAAGCGCACGTGAGCTGATCGGGTTTGCACCCTCAGAGCCACACATGGGCCCTGAGGGTGCAAACCCATCAGGAG
>JBIOZN010000009.1:0-10280 GCA_044871175.1 Acidimicrobiales bacterium
CGGGCGATGGCGGGCACGACGTCGCGCTCCCACACCTCGTCGGGCACGTCCCAGAGGCTCGACCAGACGCGCTGCTCGAGCATCTGCGCCGTCTGCTCGGGTGTGACGTCCCGCCGCTCGCCGGTGACCACGGCGGTGGCGCGGCGGATCAGACCGTGGCGACGACCGTGGGCGACGAGCGCCGCCTCGGTGTCCTGCCGGGGTCGGAGGCGTTCTTCGAAGCCGGCGAGGGCGGCCTCGATCTCATCCGGGTCGTGGGTCGCCGCCGCGCCGGCGCGTACGACCAGGAAGCGTCCGCCCGGCCGCAGCACACGCGCCACCTCGGCCAGTACGGCGTCCAGGTCGGCCACCACGTGGAGGACCCACGCGGCCACCACGACATCGACGGCGGCGGCGGCCACAGGCAGCTTCTGGGCGTCGGCGCGAGCGACCACGGGGCCCAGCCGGGCCCGGGCGGACGCCAGCATGGCCGACGACAGGTCGACTCCGACCACCGCGTACCCGTCGGCCCGCAGCGGAGCGGCTACCACCCCGGTGCCCACCCCGATCTCCAGCACCCCGCCACCGACCAGGTAGGGGGCGAAGGCGTCGGCGACCACCCGCCCGCGCCCCAACCCTCCCCGGGTCTCGTCGTAGCGGTCGGCGATCCGGTCGAAGTTGACCGAACGGGTCGGGCTCACCCCTCCAGTGTGACCTGCGGCCGGTGCTCGTGACGCGCCGGAAACACGCCGGGAACATTGGGTCCTTACCGTTCGGGCGCGTGACGGTCGGCCTCGACACCGCCCTGGCGCTGTTCTGGCATCCCGTGGCCACCGTCGACCAGCTGCGCGGCGCGCTGCCCGGCGGGCGGGGGCCGCTCGCGGTGCGGCTGCTCGGGCGGGACCTGCTGGTGGCCGACCTCGACGGCCCCGGGCTGGTCGTCGTCGACGCCACCGGGTGCCCCCGGCCCCGGCGGCGGGGGCCGCGCACGCTCGACGACGTAGCCCGCCGGGCCATTGCTTCCCGGCGCTGCTCGTACTACGGCTTGTGCTTCGGCGACCACGACGCCTGCGGCGGTGGGCGGGCCACCATCCACGGTGCCGCGCTCGCCCACGGACTGGTGTGGGCCCGGCTCGACAATCGGCCCGGCGACGCCATCGAGGTGCCCGCCGGCCCCTTCGGTGCTCGCCCCGCCGGCGTGCTCTCGGGCCACGAGTGGAGCTGGCCGATCGGGGCGAGCCAGTGGGTCGAGGCGGCCGCCGGGTGCCCGCCCGAGGTCGTGACGGTGAGCCTGGGCCTGCCCACGTCGGTCGAAGTCACGGACGGGACGGCGACGGCGTGGGCCCTGGCCAGCCCGATCGAGGCGGGCGCCTGCCGCACCTACTGGCTGGCCGGCGACGACTCCGGGGGCCGGTTGGCCGCGCTGGTCGACGCCGAGGTGCACGCCGCCCTCCCGCTGGGGCACCGGGCGCCGGCGCCGCCCGCGGTCGCCTATCGCGCGCGGGTGGACGGCCTCACCGTCGCCGCCGGTCACGGCCTCGACGCCCTGGTGGCCGCCCTGCGCTGACGAAGGCGCCTGAGCGGGCCGTTGCCCGGCGCCCTGCACCCTCGCCTTTCGTGACGACTTGGGGTCGTCCTGCGACCCGAACTCTCCACAGACACCGTGCCACGGGGGGCAGAGCATCTGGCCCTAGCCGGTCGAGCCCTTCCGTCCGGACCACCGGGGGGTGTCCCGCCGCCAACGCCGCCGGCCCTTAGGCTCGGCGGCCGGATGGTCCCGATCGTGACACCCGAGGAGATGCGGGCCATCGACGCCGCCGCGCCCGAGCCCGAAGCCGTCCTCATCGAACGGGCAGGACGGGCGCTGGCCTGGTCGGCTCGGCGCCTGCTGGGGGGCACCTACGGCCGCCGGGTCGTCGTCGTGGCCGGGCGGGGCAACAACGGGGCCGACGGCCGGGCGGCCGCCCGCCGCCTGGCGGCGTGGGGCGTGCAGGTGCGCGTGGTCGACGCCCGGACGGCGGCCGGCCAGTTGGCGGCCGGCGATCTGGCGGCCGGCGACCTCGTCGTCGACGCCGCCTACGGCACCGGCTTCCGCGGTCGGTGGGACCCGCCCGCCGTGGGCCCCACGCCGGTCCTGGCCGCCGACATCCCCTCGGGCGTCGACGCCCTCACCGGTGCCACCGAGGGCTCGGTGCTCGGCGCCGTGGCCACCACCACCTTCGCCGCCCTCAAGCCGGGGCTGCTCTTCCCGCCCGGGCGTGAGCGGGCCGGCACGGTCACGGTGGCCGACATCGGCCTCGACACCTCGACGGCCCGGGCCCATCTGGTGGAGCCGGCCGACGTGGCCGCCTGGCTCCCCCGGCGCGCCCCCAACGCCCACAAGTGGCGTGCCGCGCTGTGGTGCGTGGCCGGCTCGCCCGGCATGGCCGGCGCCGCCCATCTGGCCACCCGCGCGGCCCAGCGCGCCGGGGCCGGCATGGTGCGCCTGTCGACGCCCGGCGTGGAGCACGACCCCCTGGTTCCCACCGAGGTCGTGGGGCGGGCGCTCCCGGCCGAGGGCTGGGCGAGCGACGTGCTGGCCGACGACCGCTTCCAGGCCTACGTGGTCGGCCCCGGCCTCGGGCGCGCCGACGCCACGGTCGCCGCTGTGCAGTCGTTCGTGGCCGCCGCCGGGCGCCCGCTGGTGGTCGACGGCGACGGGCTGTTCGCCCTCGCCCGGGCGGCCGAGGGGGGCGCCGCCGGGGTGCTGCGCGGCCGGCACGCTCCCACCGTGCTCACCCCGCACGACGGCGAGTACGCCGGGTTGCGGGGCGCGCCGGTGGGCGCCGACCGCATCGCCAGCGCTCGCGACCTGGCCGCCGACCTGCGGGCCGTCGTGCTCCTGAAGGGCCCCACCACGGTGGTGGCCGACCCCGAGGGCGCCGCCCGGATTGTTGACACGGGCGACGCCCGCCTGGCCACCGCCGGCACGGGCGACGTGCTGTCGGGCATCATCGGCGCCCTCCTGGCCCAGGGCCTCGACGCCTTCACCGCCGCGGCAGGCGGTGCCTGGCTCCACGGCCGCGCCGCCCAGCGGGGCCCGGCCGTCGGCCTGGTCGCCGGCGACCTGCCCGACCTCATCCCCGCCGTGCTCGCCGAGCTCGAGGCGCAGGCGGCGTGAGCTCCCCGTCCGCGGTCCCGCCCGCCGGCGTCGCCCCCCTTGTCGACGCCAGCACCCGCACCACGGCCGTCGTCGACCTCGGCGCGGTCGCCGCCAACGTCGCCACGCTGCGGGCCGTGGCCGCGCCCGCCGAGGTGTGGGCGGTGGTGAAGGCCGACGGCTACGGCCACGGCGCGATTCCTTGTGCCCGGGCCGCCCTCGCCGGCGGGGCCACCGCCGTCTGCGTGGCCACGCCCGACGAGGGGGCGGCGTTGCGGGCGGCCGGCATCGCCGCCCCCGTCCTCGTGCTGTCCGAGCCGGCGCCCGCCGACGCCCCCGTGCTGGTCGCTCGCCGGCTGGCGGCGGTGGCCTACACGGCGCCGTACATCGACGCCCTCGGTGCCGCCGCCGCCCGGGCGGGCGTGGTGCACCCGGTGCACCTGAAGCTGGACACCGGCATGCACCGTGTCGGGGCGGCGCCGGCCGATGCGGTCGCCCTCGCCCGGCGCGTCGCCGAGCACCCCGCCCTCGCCCTCGAGGCGGTGCTGACCCACCTGGCAGTGGCCGACGAACCCGACGATCCCTTCACCGCCATCCAGCTCGACCGGCTCGACGCCGCTCTCGCCGCCCTGCGCGCCGAAGGTCTCGAGCCACCCGTGGTGCACGCCGCCAACTCCGCCGGCGCCCTCGCCCACGCTCGGGCCCGGCGCACGGCCGTACGGTGCGGGATCGCCGTCTACGGCATCGTGCCCGGTCCGGGCGTGGGCCACCTCTGCGAGGGCCTGCGGCCGGCGCTGCGGTGGGTGGCCCGGGTCGCCTACGTCAAGCGGGTCGAGGTGGGCGAGCGGGTGTCGTACGGCCTGCGCCACACGTTCGGGCGCGCCGCCACCGTCGCCACCGTGCCGGTCGGGTACGCCGACGGGGTGCCCCGCCGGCTGCACGCTGTGGGCGGGGCGGTGCTGATCGGCGGCCGTCGGCGCCCGATCGTGGGGGTGGTCACCATGGACCAGCTCATGGTCGACTGCGGCGACGACGACGTGCGCCCGGGCGACGAGGTCGTCCTGCTCGGCGAGCAGGGCGGCCAGCGGGTGACGCCCGAGGACTGGGGCGAGCGCCTGGGCACGATCGGCTACGAGATCGTGTGCGGCATCGGCGTGCGCGTCCCGCGCGCCTACCAGGGGTGGCCGGGATGATCACCGATGTCGACGGGATCGCGGTGGGCCACTGGACCGACCGGGAGGCGGTGACCGGGTGCACCGTGATCCTCCTGCCCGAGGACACCGTGGCCTCCGGGGAGGTGCGCGGCGGCGCGCCCGCCACCCGGGAGTTCGCCCTGCTCGATCCCACCCGGCTGGTCGGCCGGGTCGACGCCGTCGTGCTCACCGGGGGATCGGCCCTGGGCCTGGGCGCGGCCGATGGCGTGGCCCGCTGGCTGCACGAGCGCGGGCGCGGCTACCCCACGGGTGTGGGGCCCGTGCCCATCGTGGTGGGGCTCGGCCTGTTCGACCTGGCCCGGGGGGCGGTGGCGTGGCCCGACGCGGCCGCCGGCTACAGCGCGGCGGAGGCCGCGGGCCCGGGGCCGCACGCCGTCGGCCTCGTCGGCGCGGGGATCGGCTGCACCACCGACAAGTGGCGGGGTCTCGAGCACGCCACGCCCGCCGGCCTGGCGGCGCGCACCGAGCGCGACGGCGAGCTGGTCGTGAGCGTGCTGGTGGCCGTCAACGCCCACGGCCAGATCGACCGGGGCGACGACCCGCCGTGGCCGGCGGCGGCGCTGGGCGACCACGCCTTCCTGGCCGACCCCGGCGAGGCCGCGCTCACCAACACCACCGTGGGCGTGGTCGCCACCAACGCCCGGCTGGACAAGCTGGGCTGCCACTGGGTGGCCCAGGGCGCCCACGACGGCCTCGCTCGCGCCCTGGTGCCGAGCCACGCCCGCAGCGACGGCGACGCCTTCGTGGCCGTGGCCGTCGGGGCCGCCACCGGCGTGGTGGCCGTGGGCGCCGCCGCCGGTGCCGTAGCGGTCGATGCCGCCACTGGGGTGGTGGCCGCCGGTACCGCCGCCGGCGCGGTGGACGCCAGCGTCGACCACGTCCGGTTCCTCGCCACCCGGGCCGTCCAGCGAGCCGTGCTCAGCCTGGCCTGATTGCCGGCCGGTGGTCGACGGGTCCCTCGCCGCACCCCCTACCATCGCCGGGGATGCCCGCCCGCCCATTGGAAGCGGCCCGGTGATCACGCTGCGCACGACGTCGGTCGACCAGACGCGCGCGCTGGCGGCCGGGCTGGCGCCCCTGGCCCGCGCGGGTGACCTCATCGTGCTGGCCGGCGACCTCGGCACGGGCAAGACCGCCTTCACCCAGGGGTTCGCCGCCGGCCTGGGCGTGCTCGAACCCGTCACCAGCCCGACGTTCACGCTCGTGCAGACCCACGACGGACGTCTGCCCTTGCATCACGTCGACGTGTACCGACTGGAGCGCCTGGCCGAGCTGGCCGACCTCGCCCTGCCCGAGCTGCTCGACGGCGAGGGTGTCACGGTCATCGAATGGGGTGACGTGGTGGCCACCGCGTTGCCCGCCGACTACCTCGAGGTCCGCCTGGCCTACCCGCCCGGCGATCCCGGTGAGAACGAGCGCCGACTCGACCTGCGCTGCGTCGGACGGCGCTGGCACGCCCGGCGGGAGGCGTTGGAGGCGGCCTTGGAGCCGTGGCGGTGCTGAACCCCGTGCTGACCCGCAGCGTGGCCCAATGCTGATCCTGGGCATCGAGACGGCCACCGCCAAGGTGGGCTGCGCCATCGGCGGCCACGAGGGCGTGCTGGCCCTGTTCGAGGTGGCACGCGGCCGCCGCCACGCCGAAATGCTGGTGCCCGCCATCCAGTCGGCCTGCAGCCGCGCCGAGGTCGACCTTGACGAGATCTCGGTCGTCGGCGTCGACATCGGACCGGGCCTGTTCACCGGGCTGCGAGTCGGCATCGCCACCGCCAAGGCCATCGCCCACGCCCTGCGCGTGCCCATGATCGGCATCGCCAGCCTCGACCTGCTGGCCTTCCCCCTGCGCCATGCCACCCGCATGATCGTCACGGTGATCGACGCCCGCCGGGGCGAGGTGTTCTACGCCTTCTACC
This sequence comes from Acidimicrobiales bacterium, assembly GCA_044871175.1. Classification (GTDB taxonomy): domain Bacteria; phylum Actinomycetota; class Acidimicrobiia; order Acidimicrobiales; family Ilumatobacteraceae; genus JBIOZN01. The sequence continues at coordinate 6,243 of JBIOZN010000009.1, forward strand.
GCCAGAGCCCGGGTGGCGTGCAGCGCCTGGGCCCACCCCAGGTGGGCACGCCCGAGGACGTGCAGGCCGAGCTGCTCAGCACGGCCGACGACCTCATCCTCGTCGGCGACGGGGCCCTGCGCTACCGCGACCGCATCGCCGAGGGGGTGCGGGGCATCGAGTTCACCGAACAGTGGCTGGCGTACCCGTCGGCCGCTCCGCTCGTGCAGCTGGCCCACGCCCGCGCCCTGCGGGAGGAGTGGGTGAACCCCGCCGAGCTGGCGCCGCTGTACCTGCGCAAGCCGGACGCCGAGATCAACTGGTCCACCCGGGAGCACCGCTGATGGCGTTACGGGCCGCCGGGGCCGACGCCACCGATCCGGCCGAGACGCACGTGCGCATCTCGCCCATGCGCCGCCGGCACCTGCGGGGCGTGCTGCGCATCGAGAACCAGGTGTACCCGCGCCCCTGGACGGCCTCGCTGTTCGCCGGCGAGATCGCGCAGCGCGACACCCGCACCTACGTCGTGGCCCGGGTGGGATCGACCGTGGTGGGCTACGCCGGCCAGCTCTACAACTTCAGCGACGCCCACATCACCAACGTGGCCGTCGACCCCCGCTGGCACCGCCGGGGCATCGCCACGCGGCTGCTGCTCACCCTCACCCGCCAGGCCCTGGCCCGCCGGTGCCACAACCTCACCCTGGAGGTCCGGGTGTCCAACCACGGCGCCCAGCAGCTGTACCGCCGGTTCGGGTTCGCCCCCGCCGGCGTGCGCCGCAAGTACTACGAGAACGTCGAGGACGCCATCGTCATGTGGTGCCACGACATCGACGGCGACGAGCAGGCCCGGCGGCTGGCCGCCCTGGAGGCGGAGGTGCCCGGCACCACCGCCTGGGAGGGCCTGTGGTGACCGACCGGGGCCCGGTGGCGTTCCCGGTGGACGAGGCCACCGTCGTCCTCGGCATCGAGACGAGCTGTGACGAGACGGCGGCGGGGGTGGTGATGGGCGGCCGTGACGTGCTGTCGTCGGTGGTGTCGAGCCAGATCGACCTGCACGCCCAGTTCGGCGGGGTCGTGCCCGAGATCGCCAGCCGCGCCCACGTCGAGCTCCTCATGCCCGTGGTGGCCCGCGCCGTGGTGGAGGCCGGCATCGACGAGCGCCGCATCGACGCCGTCGCCGTCACCATCGGCCCCGGGCTGATCGGCTCCCTGCTCGTCGGTGTGTCGGCGGCCAAGGCCCTGGCGGTGGTGTGGGACGTGCCCTTCGTCGGCGTCCACCACCACGAAGCCCATCTCTACGCCGCCTTTCTCGAGGACCCGGCCCTCGAGCTGCCCCTCGTCGTCCTGCTGGTGTCGGGCGGGCACAGCATGCTCGTGGCCATGGAGGACCACGGCCGCTACCGGCTGCTGGGCCAGACCATCGACGACGCCGCCGGCGAGGCCTTCGACAAGGTGGCCCGCTTCCTGGGCCTGGGCTACCCGGGCGGCCCGGCGATCGACCGGGTGGCCATGGACGGCGACCCCGCCGCCATCGCCTTCCCCCGGGCCATGCTCGACGAGGGGTGCGACCTGAGCTTCTCGGGCCTCAAGACGGCCGTCGTCAACTACGTCCGCAAGCACCCCGACGTCGCCACCGCCGACGTGGCCGCCAGCTTCCAGCAGGCCGTGGTGGACGTGCTCGTGGCCAAGGCCCGTCGGGCGGTGAAGGAGGTGGGCGCCAAGGGGCTGGTGCTGGCCGGCGGCGTGGCCGCCAACTCCTCGCTGCGCGAGCAGATCCTCGACGCCTGCACGGCCGACGAGCTGCACGCCTTCTTGCCCAGCCGCTCGCTCTGCACCGACAACGCCGCCATGATCGCCGCCCTCGGCTGGTACCGGCTGCGCTCGGACGGGCCGACGCCGCTCGACGCCGGCGCCGATCCCAACCTGCGCCTCCCGCTGCTGCTCTAGCGCCGCCGGCCGATCCGGTTCTGGCAGAAGATCGCGCTCACCGGCCCTGCTCAGATCGCCCGGCCTCCTGCCAGAACGCCGTCCGCCGTTAGCACTCTCGTCCCGCGGTTGCCAACCGCTCCAAGACGCGCCTACCCTTGGCACTCGAACTGTCCGAGTGCTAACGACCCTCAACGGAGGCAGCCGCACATGACCCTGAAGCCGCTCGACGACCGCATCGTCGTGAAGCCCAGCGAGGCCGAGGAGAAGACCGCGTCCGGGCTCGTCATCCCCGACACCGCCAAAGAGAAGCCCCAGCAGGGCGAGGTGCTCGCCGTGGGGCCCGGCCGGTGGTCGGACGACGAGGGCCAGCACTTCCCGCTCGACATCAAGGCGGGCGACGTCGTCCTCTATTCCAAGTACGGCGGCACCGAGGTGACCCACAACGGCGAGGACCTGCTCATCCTGTCGTCGCGCGACGTGCTCGCCATCGTGGAGAAGTGAGGTAGCCCATGGCGAAGATCCTGAAGTTCGACGAGGACGCTCGTCGGTCGCTCGAACGCGGCGTGAACAAGCTGGCCGACGCGGTCAAGGTCACCCTCGGGCCCAAGGGCCGCAACGTCGTGCTCGACAAGAAGTTCGGCGCTCCCACCATCACCAACGACGGTGTGTCCATCGCCAAGGAGGTCGAGCTCGACGACCCGTTCGAGAACATGGGCGCCCAGATGCTGCGCGAGGTGGCGTCCAAGACCAACGACGTGGCCGGCGACGGCACCACCACCGCCACCGTGCTGGCCCAGGCGCTGGTACGCGAGGGCCTGCGCAACGTGGCCGCCGGCGCCAGCCCCATGAGCCTGAAGCGGGGCATGGACAAGGCCGTCAACGCCGCCGTCGAGGCCATCAAGGGCCTGGCCAGCGACATCGACGACCGCAGCGAGATCGCCCAGGTGGCCGCCATCTCGGCCAACAACGACACCGCCATCGGCGAGGTCATCGCCGAGGCCATCGACAAGGTGGGCAAGGACGGCGTGGTCACCGTCGAGGAGTCGAACACCTTCGGCATGGAGCTCGACTTCGTCGAGGGCATGCAGTTCGACAAGGGCTTCTTGTCGCCCTACTTCGTCACCGACCCCGACCGCCAGGAGGCGGTGCTCGAGGATCCGTACATCCTCATCGTCAACTCCAAGATCTCCTCGGTGCAGCAGCTGCTGCCCGTGCTGGAGAAGGTGATGCAGGGCGGCAAGCCGCTCATCATCATCGCCGAGGACCTCGAGGGCGAGGCCCTGGCCACGCTGGTGGTCAACAAGATCCGGGGCACGTTCAACTCCGCTGCCGTGAAGGCCCCCGGGTTCGGCGACCGGCGCAAGGCCATGCTGCAGGACATCGCCATCCTCACCGGCGGCCAGGTCGTCAGCGAGGAGGTCGGGCTCAAGCTCGAGAACACCACCCTCGACCTGCTGGGCCGGGCCCGCAAGGTCGTCATCACCAAGGACGACACCACCATCGTGGAGGGGGCGGGCTCGCAGGAGGACGTCCAGGGCCGCATCAACCAGATCAAGGCCGAGATCGAGAACACCGACTCGGACTGGGACCGGGAGAAGCTGCAGGAGCGCCTGGCCAAGCTGTCCGGCGGCGTCGCCGTGGTGAAGGTCGGGGCGGCCACCGAGGTGGAGCTGAAGGAGAAGAAGCACCGCATCGAGGACGCCCTGTCGGCCACCCGGGCCGCCATCGAGGAGGGCGTGGTCGCCGGCGGCGGCGTCGCCCTGCTGCGGGCCCGCCCGGCCGTCGCCAAGCTCGTCGACTCCCTGGATGGTGACGCCGCAACCGGTGCCCGCACGGTGCACCAGGCGCTCGTCGTCCCGACCCGCCTGATCGCCGAGACTGCGGGCGAGGACGGTCCCGTGGTCGCCGGCAAGATCATCGACAAGGACGACTATGCGTTCGGCTACAACGCCGCGACCGGCGAATACGGCAACCTGGTAAAACAGGGCGTCATCGATCCCGCCAAGGTCGTGCGCACCGCGTTGCAGGATGCAGCCTCCATCGCCGGCCTCCTCATCACCACCGAGGCCATGGTGGCGGAGAAGCCGAAGAAGCAAGGATCCGCTCCGGCAATGCCGGGCGGCGGCGGCA
>JBIOZN010000010.1:0-2012 GCA_044871175.1 Acidimicrobiales bacterium
GCCGCAGAAGCCGCAGCGGAAGTAGCACTGGTTGGTGTAGTTGATGTTCCGGTTGACCACGTAGGTGACGACGTCGCCCTTGCGCCGCCGCCGCAGGGCGTCGGCGACCTTCGCGACGGCCTCCACCTCGTGGCCGCGGGCCCGGAAGAGGCGCTCGATCTCCGCCACCCGCGGCGGCCCGTCGGCGAGGCTGCGCTCGAGGATCCCGGCGAGGTCGGGGTCGAGGCGGCCGAGCCCCTCCTCCGCCGTCGCCTCCCGCCAGCGGGCGTCGTCCCACTCCGCCGACAGGCGGCGGGCGGGGACGGGGGGCGCCTCGTCGCGGCCGGGCGCCCACGTGTAGCGGGGGCGGCTGGCGCCCGAGCCGTCGACCTGGGCGAGCCAGGCGGTGAACAGCGGGCGGGCGAGGTCGGCGCGGGCGTCGTCGATCTCCGCCCCCACCGGGAGGGCGGTCCGCTCGACCAGGGCCCGGGGGGCGATCGCGTCGCGCAGGCGGCCCACCGTGTCGGCGTCCCAGTCGCCGACCACCAGGTCGACCGCCCCGGCGGCGATCGCGTCGAGGGCCTCCTCCGGCGTGGCGACCTCCACCGACACGCGGGTGTGGATCCCCGGCAGCCAGCCGAGCTCGATCGCCTCCTCCAGGCCCCCGGGGGTGGTGCGCAGGAACGCCGCCCCGGTGCGCACGAGGGCGTCGAGGGTCGCCGCCCGGTCGGCGGCCGCCCCACCGGCGGCGTGGCGGACGGTGATCCGCCAGCCGGCGACGCCCCGCTTCAGCAGCTCCATCGCCACGTCGGGGGCCGCCACCCAGGCGAGCGCGTGGGCCTCCGCCTGGCGCGTCTCGACGGGCAGGAGCCCGTCGGCGAGGGCCCCGGCGATGGCGGCGTCGTCCCAGCCGGCGGCCTCCCGGACGCGGGCGAGGCCGGGCCCGGCGTCCCCGGTGACGGTGCGGACGAAGGTGACGCTCACGCGGTCACCGCCACGGTGGCCGCCGCCGCCATCGGCCGGGGGGCGCCCGGCAGGGCGAGGCCGTCGTCGTCGGCGAGGGCCCGCACGTGGTCGCGCAGCCCCGCGTCGATCCAGTTGTCGTCCATGGCGTACTCCGGGTAGACGGTGAGCCGTTCGCGGAGGGCGTAGCCGGCGTCGGCGGACAGCTCCCCGAGGCGGGTGATGTCCGGCCAGGGGGCCTCCGGGTTCACGAAGTCGGGGGTGAGGGGGGAGACCCCGCCCCAGTCGTTGATCCCCGCCAGCAGCAGCGGCCCGTAGTCGGCGGACAGGTTCGGCGGCGCCTGGATCGACATCGCCGGGCCCATCACCAGGCGGGCGGTCGCGCAGGCGGTCATCAGCTCGGCGAGCCCCGGCTCGCCGGAGGCGGCCATCGGCGTGTCCGGCTTGGCCCGGAAGTTCTGGACGATCACCTCCTGGATGTGGCCGTACGCCTCGTGGAGGTCGCGCAACGCGAGGAGGGCCTCGACCCGCTCCCGGGCGGTCTCGCCGATCCCGATCAGGATCCCGGAGGTGAACGGGATCCGCAGCTCACCGGCGCGGCGGATCATCGCCAGCCGCGTCGCCGGCCGCTTGTCGGGGGCGTGCTCGTGGGGGCCGCCGGGGCCGCAGAGCCGCTCCGACACCGACTCGAGCATCATCCCCTGGCTGGCCGACACCTCCCGCAGCTCGGTCAGCTCCCGCCGCCCGAGGATCCCGGCGTTCGGGTGGGGCAGCAGGCCCGTCTGCTCGAGCACCGCCTGGCACATCGCCCGCAGGTACGACTGGGTGCTGTCGTGGCCGAAGCGCCGCAGCGCCCGCCTGTGCGACTCCCACCGCGCCTCGGGCCGGTCGCCGAGGGTGAACAGCGCCTCCTTGCAGCCGAGCCGCCGACCGGCCTCGGCGACCTGGAGGATCTCGTCGGGGCTCATCGTGTGGGCCCGGGCGTCGGTGTCGAGGTGGGCGAAGGTGCAGTAGGAGCAGACGTCCCGGCAGAGGTTCGTCAGCGGGATGAACACCTTGCGCGAGTAGGT
>JBIOZN010000011.1:0-19007 GCA_044871175.1 Acidimicrobiales bacterium
AGCGCCGACCTGCTCACGACCGCCGCCACCCTCTCCGGGCCCCGCGCCTACCAGCAAGCCGGTCTCGGCCCGCAAGACGTCGATATCGCCCAGATCTACGACTGCTTCACCATCTCCATGCTGCTGCAACTCGAGGACCTGGGCTTCGCCCCCAAGGGCGCAGGGGCCGAGTTCTGCGCCGGCGGCGCCATCGCCCCGGGCGGCGGGCTGCCCGTGAACACCCACGGCGGGTTGCTCTCGCAGTCGTACCTGGTGGGCGCCAACCATGTCGTGGAGGCGGTGCGCCAGTTGCGCGGTGCCCGCGGCGAGGCCCAGGTGCCGGGCGCCGAGGTGGCCCTGGTGGCCGGGCTGGGCGCGCCCGAGCACGCCACGATGATCCTCACCACCGACCGCTGATGGGCCTCCCCCACTGGGAGCCGCCCTCCGACGACGACATCGCCGCGCCGTTCTGGACCGCCATCGACGACGAGCACCTGGTGCTGCCCCGCTGCTCGGTGTGCGGGCGCTGGCAGTGGTACCCCGACGACGCCGGTGCCGACTGTGCGGGCGGAGAGCTGCGCTGGGAGCCCGTGCCCACCACCGGCACCGTGCACACCATGACCACCGTCGAGCGGGCGTTCCTGCCCGGCGGCCAGGGCGACGTGCCCTTCACTGTCGCCTTCGTCGAGCTCGACGACGTGGAGGGCGTGCGCCTGGTGGCCAACCTGGCCGAGGACGCCGAGATGGGGATCGGCGATCGCGTGCAGGCCACCTTCCCACAAGAGGGCGACCGCCGCCGTCTGCTGTTCGTCGCCGAGGCGGCCGCGGCCGCCGCTGATGCGCGTGTGTGACGCTGATCGACGGCCGGCGTCGATCGGCGTCACACAGGCGCCCGGGCGGCGCGTCAATCGACGAGGGTGATGGCGTCCTCCGGGCACGCGTTCATGGCGTCGCGCGCCGCCTGTTCCATGCCCGGGGGCACCTCCATCTCGCCGTTGCGGATCGTCACGAACCCCTCGTCGTCGGGTTCGAGCAGCTGCGGCGACCGGGCGTAGCACCGGGCCTGGCCACTGCACAGCTCACTGACACGGATCTTCACGAGACCTCCCATTCCAGCGGGACCGACAGCAGCATGAGCTGCCCGCCCCGCTCCATCAGCTGTGCCTCCGACGCCACCCGGAACTCCGGGATCCGGGCCAGCCACTCCTCCAGCGCCGTGATCAGCTCGACCCGGGCCAGATGGGCGCCCAGGCAGCGGTGGGCACCGGCACCGAAGCCGAGGTGCTTGTTGAAGGTGCGGTCGATGTCGAACTCGTCGGGGCGCTCGAACCGCCGGGGATCGCGGTTGGCCTGGGCCAGGCCGAGCCACACGATCTCGCCCTCTTTCAACGGGCAGCCGTGAAAGTCGAGGTCCTGGGTGACGTAGCGGCCGTCCTGGAACACCAGGGCGTACATCCGCACGAACTCCTCGATGGCGTCGGGGATGCGCTCGGGATGCTCGACGAGGTGGCGGCGGTGCTCGTCGTGGGTGGCCAGGTGGTGGAGGATGAAACCGAGGGCGCTGCGGGTGGTGTCGAGCCCGCCCAGCATGATCGTCATGCACAACGTGAGCGCGTCCTCGCGCGAGATCAGCTCGTCACCCATCTTGGCCTGCAGCAGGTACGACACGAAGTCCGTCCCGATGTCGCGCGGCTGCTGGCTGCGGTCTTCGATGATGCCGGCGAAGTATTCCTTGATCTCGTCGCCCGCCTTGGCCTGCGCGGCCGGATCCACGGCACCGAAGAAGCCGGCGAAGATCGTCTCCACACGCGGGTGCATGTAGCCCGCCGCCTCCACGGGCAGCCCGAGGATGCCGAGGAACATCTCGGTGGCGTAGCCCATGGCGAAATCCCGCGTGAGGTCGCAGTGGCCCCGGGGCTTGAGCTCGTCGATCATGACGCTGGCGCGCTCGTGGGCGAGGGGCTCCATGCGCTTCACCGAGCCGGGCGAGAACCAGGGGTTGACCACGTGGCGGCAGTCGACATGGGCCTTGCCGTCGAGGTTCTGGGGGATGAGGTAGAGGCGCTGCTCACGGTTGCCGAGGGCGCTGGTCATGCGGTTGGAGAAGACCTCGGGCCGCTGCAGCGCCTCCCGCACCTGGTCGTAGCGCGTGACCATCCAATAGGGGTTGGGCGTCGTGTTCCACAGGAACGGCGACTGCTCGCGGAGCTCGTTCAGTCGCGCGTAGGTGCCGAACGCCGGGCGGTTGACCCGGAAGTCGTCGTGGATGACGGGAAAACCGTCCTTTTCGGCCATCTCGCGGTGATCGCTCACCCTCGTCCCCCTTCGGTCGCCGTGGTGGCGAGGGCGACGGCCTCGTCGACCGTCGTCGGCGCGCGGTACCCGGACGGGGCCGGCTTCACGCCGGCGCGCTCCAGGCGAGGGGCAGAGACAGCAGGGTGACCTGGCCGCCGCGAGCGCGGAGGGGCTCGTCGCTGTCGAGGCGGTAGTCCGGGATGACCTCGTGCCAGGTCTGCAGCGCGATCTGGAGCTCGGCGCGGGCCAAATGGGAACCGAGGCAGCGGTGGGTGCTGGCGCCGAAGGTGATGTGCCGGTTCGGACTGCGGTCGATGATGACCTCCTCGGCGCGCTCGAAGGCTCGCGGGTCGCGCGTCGCCGACTGGATGCACAGCAGCACCATGTCGCCCGCCTTCATGGGGCACCCCTGGAAGTCGACGTCGTGGGTGACCTTGCGGGCCATGCTGACGATCGGGTAGGCGCGCAGGAACTCTTCCACGGCGTCGGGGATGGCCGTCGGGTCGGCCACGACCCGGGCCCGGTCCTCGGGGTGCGTGGCCAGGTGGTACAGGCACCAGCCGAGCTGGCTCTTCATGGTGTCCAGGCTGCCGAAGGTCATCGTGACGGCCAGGTCGAGGATGTCCTCGTCGGGCAACGGCCGGCCCTGGACGCTGCCCCGCATCACGTCGGAGAGCAGGTCGACGGTGGGGTCGAGCGGGGCCCGCCGGCGGACCTCGATCGCCTCCCGCCAGTAGTCGGCGATCTCCTTCCAGGCAGCCAGGGCGTCGCTGTTCTCGCCGGAGGGATCGGAGAGCTTGCCCGACAACCGGTGGACACGGCTGCGCAGGAACTCGGTGTCGGTGATGGGGAGGCCCATCGAGGTGAGGAACGCCTTCACCGGGAACTCGTCGGCCAGCGTGGCGATGACGTCGGTGCGCCCGAGGGGCACGAGCGGAGCGATCGTCTCGCGGGCCAGCTCCGTGAGCCGCGGGCGGATGGCCTCGACCTTGGCCGGCGAGAACCACGGGTTCACCAGGTGCCGGTACTCCATGTGCAGCGGCGGGTCGAGGTGCGACGGCAGGAACCGGTAGGCGGGCTCGGGATCGGTGGCCACGATCGAGTGGTTGGAGAAGGTGGCCGGGTCCTGGAAGGCCTTGCGGACGTCGTGGTAACGGGTGAGGGTCCAGTGCCCGGGGCCTTCGGTGTTCCAGTAGAACGGGTAGGCCTCCCGCAGCTCATCCATCTGGCGCCAGTGCTCGCCGGCCTCGCAGATGCGGTGGAGATCGCTTTCGACGACGGGCTCAGGCATGGCTGGTACCCCCTGGACGCGCGGGCATTTCCTCATCATAGTTCGCGGGGCCGAGTCCACTCCGGGCACGACCGTGGGAGGGAGATCCGTGGCCGACCGCAACCGTCAGCTGCTGCTGCGAGAGCGACCGACCGGTGAGGTGCGGGACGAGCACTTCGAGCTGGCCGAGACCGACGTGCCGTCACCCGAGGAGGGCCAGGTGCTGGTGCGCACCCGATGGGTGTCCTTCGACCCCGCCCAGCGCGGCTGGCTCAACGACATCCGCTCGTACGTGCCGCCGGTGGCCATCGGCGAGCCCATGCGCGCCTACGGCGTGGGCGAAGTGGTGGCGTCCAAGGTGGCCGGCGTCGAGGAGGGCACGCTCGTGCACGCCCAGCTCGGCTGGCAGGACTACGCCCTGGTCGAGCCGGGCACGGGCGAGCTGTTCGAGCCGGTCCCCCCGTCGGTCGAGCAGCCCGAGATGATGCTGGGCGTGCTCGGCCTCACCGGGCTCACCGCCTACTTCGGGATGACCGACATCGGTCGGCCGGTGGAGGGCGACGTCGTGCTCGTCACCGCCGCCGCCGGGGCGACGGGGTCGGTGGCCGGCCAGATCGCCCGGATCAAGGGGGCCGCCCGGGTGATCGGTACGGCCGGCAGTGACGACAAGCGCGCGTGGGTGCGCGACGTGGCCGGGTTCGACGAGTGCCTCGACCACTACGACGAGGGCATCCGCCGCCAGCTCCGGGAGGCGAGTCGGGCCGGGTACGACGTCGTGTTCGACAACGTGGGCGGGGCCCTGCTCGACGCCGCCCTGTTCAACATCGCCGAGCGGGGGCGGATCGCGCTGTGCGGATCGATCTCCACCGGCTACCGACCCGAACGCCCCGACGTGGGCCTGCACTACTACCAACTGCTCACCACCCGGCGGGCTCGGATGGAGGGCTTCCTGGTCACCGACTACGCCGACCGCTTCGACGAGGCCCGCGCCGATCTGGCCCGCTGGGTGGCGGAGGGCCGGCTGCGTCACCACCAGGACGTGCTCGAGGGCCTCGAACGGGCGCCCGAGGGGCTGCGGCGGCTGTTCACCGGCGGGAACCTGGGTAAGCAGCTCCTGCGCGTGAGCTGACCGTCGAAAGCGGTCACGCACGGGGCGGCAGCGCGTCGGCTCGTCGCTGTTCCTATGGGAACATTCGTCCTCGGCACACGAGCCCGCGGAGCCTCGGGAGGAAACGATGGCCGTCGAAGAGTTCGATGTAGTTGTCCTCGGCACCGGTGCGGCCGGCCTCACGGCCGCCGTCATCGCCAGTGAGGGGGGCGCCCGGGTCGCGGTGTTCGAGAAGGCCGACAAGGTGGGCGGCACGACGGCCTGGTCGGGCGGTCAGGTGTGGATTCCCAACAACCCGCACATGGGCGAGGTCGGGGTCGAAGACAGCCGGGACAAGGCGCTCACCTACATCATGTCGCTGTCGCGCGACATGATCGAACCGCGGTTGGCCGAGGCCTACATCGACGCCGGACCCGAGATGGTGGCGTTCCTCGAGGCCAAGACGCCGGTGCAGTTCTACGCCGTTTCCGGCATGCCCGACTACCACCCCGAGTTCCCTGGGGGCAGCCCCAACGGCGGGCGCACCATCGAGTGCCCCATCTACTCCTTCGAGGAACTGGGCGAGTGGGCCGACCGGGTGACGCCGTCGCCCTACTACGCCAACCCGCACATCACGATGAGCGAGACACCCCTCGGCAAGGCGGTGCCCGAGCCGCCGTCGGAGGACGAGCTCGCCCGGCGGCAGCGCCACAACGAGCGCGGCTGCGGCCAGGCGCTGGCCGGCCGGCTCCTGCGCGCCTGTCTCGACCGGGGCATCGAGCCGCGCACGTCGTGCGCCGGGCGCGAGCTCGTCATCGAGGACGGCGCCGTCGTCGGGGTCGTGGCCGACACGCCCGACGGGCCGGTCGAGGTGCGCGCGCGCAAGGGCGTGATCCTGGCTACCGGGGGCTTCGAGTGGAACCCCGAGTACCGGCGCGCCTTCCTGCGCGGCCCCATGACCCACCCCGTGTCCATCCAGACCAGCACGGGCGACGGCCTGCGCATGGCCATGCGGGCCGGGGCGATGCTGGGCAACATGCGCGAAGCGTGGTGGGCCCCGGTGGCGTCGGTGGCCGCCGAGGAGAACCCCATGGAGCGCGTGCTGATCATGGGCCAGCGGACACTGCCGCACTCGATCCTGGTCAACCGCCGGGGCCGGCGCTTCACCAACGAGGCCGCCAACTACAACGCCCTGGGCGCCGCCTTCCACGTCGAGGACGTGTCCCGCTTCCAGTGGGCCAACCTGCCGTGCTGGCTGCTGTTCGACCAGACCTACGTCGAGAACTACGGCTTCCGGGTGGCCGCCGGCGGCAGCGGTGGAGGCGTGCCCGACTGGGTGTCGCGGGCACCCGACCTGGCCGGCCTGGCCGGGCAGCTGGGTGTTCCCGCCGACGAGTTGGAGGCCACGGTGGCGCAGTGGAACGCCAACTGCGCCGACGGGCGTGATCCCGACTGGGGCCGGGGCGACAGCGCCTTCGACCGCTGGTGGGGCGACCCGTACCGCAAGGGCCGCGTCGACGCCACCCTTGGGCCGCTCGACCGGCCGCCTTTCTACGCCGTCGAGATCCACAGCGGCGCCCTCGGCACCAAGGGGGGGCCGCGCGTCGACCCCAACGGCCAGGTGCTCGACCTCGACGGCCAGCCCATCCCCGGGCTCTACGCCGCCGGCAACGTCATGGCCTCACCGTTCGGCATGACCTACGGCGGGCCGGGCGGCACGCTCGGGCCCGGCATGGTGTTCGGCTTCCTGGCCGGGCGCCACGCCGCCGCTCGCCCCTGACCGTCGGCCGCCGCCCTCGCCGGTTCCGCCCGCCCCGCTTGTGTGACGCCATTTGTGGACAGGTCACAAGAAGCGTCACACAAGCGGATGGGGGGCGCGGCGCCAACCGTCACGCGCCCGCCAGGACCTCGTCGGTGTGCTCGCCCAGCCGGGGCGCCCGGCGCATGGGCACGGCGCCGAAGGACGAAAAGCGCATCGGCGCGCCGGGGTACTGCGCCGGCGGCACGTCGTCGTGCTCGACGGTGACGAAGAAGTCGCGCGCCTTCAGGTGCTCGTCGCCGAACAGGTCGTCGGGCGAGTAGACGATGCCGATGGGCTGCCCGCGGGCCTGGCCCTCGTGGTAGGCCTCGTCGGCCGTCTGCAGGAGGAAGAAGACCTCGACCAGTTCCTGGATGTGGCCGAAGTGCTCCTGGCGGTAGCGCGGGTCGTCGTAGGCCGCCTCGTGCAGGTCGGTGGCGACGCCCTTGGTGTCCATCCACGCCACCAGCGAGCCCCACTGCTTGGTGTCGGCGATGGTGAGCACGAAGTACACGTAGCGGTCGTCGCCGCACGGGAACAGCGCCGGTGCGGTGGGCGAGGGCTGGGCGTGCCGGCAGGTCTGCCGGTGGACGACCACCTTGGGGTAGAACCAGTACGGGTTGGCCAGTTCGGCGCCGACGGCCAGGCAGTCGTGCATGCCGACGTCGACCACCTGCCCGTGCCCGGTGTGCTGGCGCTCGATGAGGGCGAGCATCAAAGCCATGAGGGCGTTGCTGCACGCCGACTGGTACCCCTGGTCACCGCCCGGGCGGATGGGCGGGATGGAGTGGTCGTCGTAGCCGCAACTGTTCAGGGGACTGCCCAGAGCGAGCCCGACCAGGTCGGAGCTCAGGCGATCGGCCCACGGGCCGTCCAGCCCGAACGGGGTGATGGCCACCACGACGAGCTGGTCGGCACCGGCGCGCAGGTCGTCGGGCGTGAGCTGGAGCCCACGTTGCTCGGGGGGCCGCAGCGTCGTGATGCACACGTCCGCCCCCTGCGCCAGGGCGAGCAGCGCCTCCCGCCCTTCGGGCCCGCCGTAGTCGATCACCGCGCTGCGCTTGTTGGTGTTGTAGTACCAGAAGGTCAGGCTGTGGTCGGCGTCGTCGTGGCCGGTGGCAAAGGGGCCCACCGCCCGGCTGGGCGCGCCCGCGGGCGGCTCGACCTTCACGACGTCGGCCCCCAGCTGGGCCAGCAGCTTGCCCAGCATCTCGCCGGCGGGATCGCCGGCCAGCTCCACCACCCGCAATCCGTCGAACGGCTGGCGCCCGTTCTCGGTGCTCACCCCATTGCCCCCGCCGCGGCCGACTCGTCGTACTCGCCGTCCGACAGCCCCACGATCTGCTTGAACACGTACTCGTTGTCCTCCCCCAGCCGCGGCGCCGAACGCCAGTGGTGGGGTGCCATGGCCGAGAAATGGAAGGGGTCGCCCTCGAAGCGGGCCCGGCCGATGACGGGGTGGTCCAGCTCGAAGAACACGCCTCGGTGGGCGATCTGGGGGTCCCGTTCGTTGGTGTCCTCGGCGTTCTGGACCGCGCCGGCGGGCACGCCGTGCGCCTGGAGCAGCTCCATGACCTCGAAGCGGTCGCGGTCGCGGGTCCAGGCGGCCAGGTGCTCGTCCAAGGCGTCCTGGTGGGCGAAGCGGTCCTCCTGGCGCTTGAACCGGGCGTCGTCGGTCCATGCCGGCCGGCCGAGGGCGTCCACCAGGCCGGCCCACTGGTCGTCGTCGAAGACGGCGATAGCCACCCACCGATCCTCGCCGGCGGCCGGGTACACGCCGTGCGGAGCGGCGTGGGGCCACTCGAGGCGGTTGCCCGGCGGGTAGTCGGGCCGGCGGGTGGTGTGCCCGTTGACGGACACGTCGAGCAGCACGGGCCCCACCAGGTTGATCCCCGCCTCGATGGCGGAGACGTCGATTTCGGTTCCCTGGCCCGTGCGGTTGCGGTGGTAGATCGCCAGCAGCAACGCCGCGGAGTTGTAGTAGGCGGCCTGGTTGTCCATGTACGACAGGCCCCACCCCGAAGGCTCGCGCCCGGGGAGCCCGCTGATGTACGACAGGCCGCTCACGGCCTGCACCACCGGCCCGTAGCTGCGGTACTCGACGTGCGGGCCCGTGTGCCCGTAGCCGCTCATGCGCGCGTAGATCACGCCCGGCGACAGCTCGTTCAGCCGCTCGTAGGTGAGGCCCCAGCGCTCCATCACGCCGGGAGCGAAGTTCTCCGACACGATGCTGCTGTGGGCGATGAGGCGATCGGCCAGCGCCCGCCCCTGCTCGGTGCGCATGTTGATGGTGACGCCGAGCTTGTTGCGCGAGTAGTTGTTGTGGAGCCCACCCTTGTCGGGATCGGCGCCGATCACCTCCTCGCCGAAGTTACGGGCGGGCTCGCCCTTGTAGATGGGCAGCCGGCGGGGCGTGTCGATACGGGCGCGGTCTTCGATCTTGATGACCTCGGCCCCGAAGTCGGCCAGCAGGCGCGTCGCCACCGACCCGACGCCCATCCAGCAGAAGTCGGCCACTCGAATACCCGCCAGCGGGCCGCGCCGCGGCTGGACCGGTCGCGAGCCCTGGCCCTCCACGGCCCCAGGAAACACGCCGCCCACGCTCGCTGTCAAGTAATCCTGATCAGGAATTACTCGCCGCTTCCGTCTCGCGCGAGTGGGAGTCCTGGCGGCCGGGCCACGGCGCCTACCCTGCCCGAACGGCAGCGGGCACGCGCCCGCGAGGCGACAGGAGGGGGACCCATGGGCAAGCAGACAACGACGACATCGGGAGTGAGCCGGCGCAGCCTGATGGCCACCGGGGCCGGTCTCGCCGTCACGTCGGCGGCGGTGGTAACCGGGATGCCGGCGGCAGGGGCGAGCGACAGCGACCGCGGGCGCTCCTCGATCGCGGCCCAGGACTGGGTCGACATCTACCAGGCGCGGATGAACTACGCCTTGGGCAGCGATCTGATCGCCGCCGACCAGTTCGACGCGGGCCGCGACCGGTACCGGGCCGCGTTCACCTCCGACGCCCAGGTGTCGGGCGGCTTCGACCCGGCGAGCCCACTGTTCAGCGCCGTGGGACCAGACGACCTGGCCGCGGTGGTCCACGGGCTGGTGGCAGCCAACCGGGCCAGCCAGCACCTCGTCGGCACGGTCAGCATCAGCGAAGGCGAACGGAACCGCTGGACCAGGACGGCCGACATCATCGCCTACGTGCAGGCGACGGTGGTGCTGCGCGACGCACCGCAGGTGCAGCGGTACCTGGCCACCTACTACGAGCAGGCCGAGCGGCGGTCGCGGGGCTGGCGGCTCACCCGCAGCTTCGCCCAGTACGTTGTTATCGAGGACCCGGCGCCACGCCAGTATCCGCCCCAGGAGGACTGACCATGTCCGTCATCGCCGACATCCCGATCATCGACACCGACACCCACGTGGTCGAGCCCCCCGATCTGTGGACGTCGCGCATGTCCAGCCGCTACGGCGAGCTCGTCCCCCACGTCCAGTGGGACGAGCAGCGGGGCGAGGAGGCCTGGTTCATCGGCACGTCCCGCGTCTCGTCGGTGGCCTCGGCCGCCCAGGCGGGCTGGCGGGAGTACCCGCCCGACCACCCTCCCCGCTGGGAGGACGCCGACCCGGCCACCTGGAACGCCAAGGCCCGCCTCGCCCGCATGGACGAGTACGGGATCTACGCCCAGGTCCTGTATCCCAACGTGGCGCTCTTCAACCAGACCCTGCTCCAGTCGGTCGAGGACGACAGCCTGATGCTCGAGTACATCCGGGCCTACAACGACTGGCAGACGGACTGGTCGAGCGTGGCCCCCGACCGCCTCATCCCCATGACGACGCTGCCGTTCTGGGACCTCGACGCCACCCTGGCCGAGATCGAGCGCTGCGCCGCCGCCGGCCACCGCGGCATCGTGTTCAGCCAGGAGCCGGCCAACTTCGGGCTGCCCAGCCTGGTCGACCGCCACTGGGACCCGATGTGGGCGTCGGCGCAGGAGAAGGCCCTGCCGGTCAACTTCCACATCGCCTCGGGTGACATCTCGCTGGCCGAGAAGGGCGGCGGCATGGTGGAGCTGGGCAAGCACGCCAGCTACGCGTCCATGGGCGTCTCGTTCTTCATGGGCAACGCCCGCACCCTGGCCCAGGTGATCTGCGGGGGCATCTGCCACCGCTTCCCCGACCTCAGCTTCGTCTCGGTGGAGAGCGGCATCGGCTGGATCCCGTTCGCCCTCGACTCCCTCGACTGGCAGTGGAAGAACTGCGGCGTGCACCTCGAGCACCCCGAGTACGAGCTGCTGCCCAGCGAGTACTTCGCCCGCCAGATCTACGGCTGCTTCTGGTTCGAGCGCCACACCGCCCTCAGCGCCATCGAGCAGCTGGGCCCCGACCACATCCTGTACGAGACCGACTTCCCCCACCCCACGAGCATGTCGCCCGGGCCGGCGACGTCGGCCATCGCGCCCAACGAGTACCTCGAGCAGACCTTCGCCGACTTGCCCGAGGACACGATCCGCAAGATCCTCCACGACAACGCCGCCCGCCTGTACCACCTGGCCTGAGCCCAGGCAGGTGGCGCAGGCCGCGCCCGCGCCCACCGCTCGATGCCGGCGGCTGTTCCGACGGCGCACCCTCGCGTCGTTCGCGCTTCTGTACGCGCAAAGCCCGCTGTACGCCCCCCTAACCGCGTACAGACGCGCGGTCGGGGCGCGCCGCGGGCGGTGCGACGTGAGCCGTGTCGATGCCGAGCGATCCGACCACGTCCGTCGCCCGCTCGACGATGACACCGGGGGACATGCGGGGCGCCGCCAGCAGGACCCGGGTCAACGACGCGATCGCGATCGCGGTCGGCTCGTGGTTGACCCGCCCACCGTCGAACTTCGTGCCGGCCGACGCGATCCCGAGCTCGGCCACGACGTAGGCGCCCTGCCAGGTGAGCGTCTGGGCCAGCATGCGTCGCGCGTGGTACCCGCCCGATGTCCCGGCGCTGAGCACGGCGACCGGCTTGCGGTACATCTCGCCCGAGCCCACGAGCCAGTCGAAGGCGTTCTTCACCGCGCCCGCCACCGCGCCGGCGTACTCGGGGCTGGCGACGAGGACGACGTCGGCGGCGTCCACGCGCCGGCGCCAGTCGGCGACGACGGCGATGGGCTCGTCGGCCCGATCGGCGTCGAACGCGGGGATCTCGGCGAGCCGCTCGAAGTCGTCGACGGCGGCGCCCGCGGCTGCAGCGACCTGCGACGCGACGTCGAGCGCCGCCCGGTTGGCGGATCGGGCCTGCAGGCTGCCGCACACCGTCAGCAGGCGAACCGCGGCCGGGGGGTGGATGCTCATGCCGACGGCAACGCCCGATCGGCACCCATCAATCCCGCTGACGGCAGATGATCAGGCGGGGACGGGCTCCCACTGTGGCAGCACCACCCCGTCGGCCAGCACCTCGAACCACACCCGCATGGGCTGGCCGACGGTGAGGGCCGGCCGCCCGCGAAGAGATCCGACGAACCGGGCGGGCAGATCGTCGAGCTCGACCAGCACGACGGTGTAGGGAGGCGGGAAGGCGGGGTGGACCTGGTGCTCCACCACCGTCCACGAGTACAGCGTCGCCGTGCCGGCGACGGGTTGCCAGCGGCCCTCCCAGCTGCCACAGGTGTGGCAGTAGGCGCGGGGCATGTGCAGCACGGCGTCGCAGCGGTTGCACCGGCGCACCACCAGCTCGTGGCGGCGGGCCGCCTCGAAGAAGCCGCCGGTGTCGAGGTCGTCGTCCACCGGGAGGAGGCGGGCGGTCTCCGTCACCGCCATCACGCCGCCCGCAGGATCAGGGCGCTGCCGCCGGGCAGGGGCGTGTTGGTGACCAGGCAGGTCTCGGCGCCGGGCACCTGCGAGCTGGACTGGCCCCGGATCTGGCGGGCGCCTTCGACGATGTGGTTCATCCCGTGGATGTAGCCCTCGGACATGTGGCCGCCCCCGGTGTTGATCGGGATGCGACCACCGAGGTCGATCTCACCGCCGGCCACGAACGGGCCGCCCTCGCCCTTCTTGCAGAACCCCCAGTCCTCCAGTTGCAGCAGCACGGTGATGGAGAAGCAGTCGTACACCTGGGCGACATCGATGTCGTCGGGGCCGAGGCCGGCGCGGCGGTAGAGGACGTCGGCGACGGCCCGGGCGGGCAGCTCGGTGATGTTGTCGCGCATCAGCACCGGGAACTGGATGCCGGGCTGGGCGTTGGGGATGCCGGCCTGGGCGACGGCCCGGATGAGCACGGGTGGTTGGGGCGTGTCCTGGGCTCGTTCGGTGCTGGTGACCACCACGGCGCACGAGCCGTCGGTCTCGAGGCAGAAGTCGAACAGGCGCAGCGGGTCGGCGATCAGGCGGGCCGCCAGGTAGTCCTCCATCGTGAGGGGGCGGCCGCGCATCTGGGCGCGGGGGTTGGCGTTGGCCCGCGCCCGGCACGTGAGGGCGATGGCACCCAGCTGCTCGGCCGTCGTGCCGTACTCCGCCATGTGGCGCCGGGCCATGACGGCGAAGATCTGCCCCGGCGTGAGCAGCCCGTACGGGGCGAAGAACTCGTCGTAGGTGCCGCCGCCCCCGACGCGCGCCTGGGTGACGGGCGACAGCCCGTAGCGCCGGCCCGACCGCCCGTTCAGCTCCCGGAACACGAGCACGGCGGTGGCCTGGCCCGACAGGATGGCCGCCACCGCCTGGCCCACCATGGCGCAGGGGCCCACGCCGCCGGGGCCGACCTGGGACCAGAACGTGAGATTGGGGATCCCCAGCGAGTCGGCCAGGTCGTTGTGGGCGACGGTGTCGCTGTCGCAGCGGACGATGCCGTCGATGTCGGCGGGGGTCATGCCGGCGTCCTCGATGGCGGCGAGGGCGGCCTGGGTGGCCAGCGTCAGGTCGCTGCGGCCCGAGTCGCGCGAGTAGTCGGTCTGGCCGAGGCCGACGATGGCACAGCGGTCGCGGTGGGAGAACTCTTCCGGTGCCATGGGTTGGCCCCCTGACGTCGTGATCCGCCCCCGAGCCTAATCCTCATCAGGATTGACAGGCGCCGGCCGCTGCTCTGTGATCGACGGGTGGCCGTCGGACTGTGCGCCTACGGGATCACCGCCCCGGATCTCCTCGACCTGGCTCGCGCCGCCGACGCCGCCGGCTTCGACACGCTGTGGGTGGGCGAGCACCTCCTGCTCCCCGTGGGCTACGCCAGCGAGCACCCTACGACGGGTGGCACCGGCCACCACCACATCAGGGGCGCCATCGTGAGCCCCGACACCGAGTTGGTGGACCCCTTCGTCGCCCTGGGCGCGGCGGCCGCGTGCACGACGCGCCTGCGCCTGGCCACCGGCATCTGCCTCCTGCCGCTGCGCCACCCGCTGGCGACGGCGCGGGCGGCGGCCACGGTGCAGGAGGCGTCGGGCGGCCGCTTCCTGCTCGGCGTCGGTCGCGGCTGGCTGGAGGAGGAGTTCGCCGCCCTCGACGTGCCCTTCGACCAGCGCTCCAGCCGCTTCACCGAGTCGATCGCCGTGCTGCGGGCCGCCTGGGCCGGCGGCCCGTTCGAGCACCACGGACGGCATTTCTCGTTCGATCGCGTGCAGCTCACACCCCGCCGGCTGGAGGTACCCGTGATCATGGGGGGCAACGGCCCGCGGGCCCTGCGGCAGGCGGCCGCGCTGGGCGACGGGTGGTTCAGCTCGGGCACGCCGGCGCCCGACGAGGCCGGGCGCATGGTGGACCAGCTGCGGGCTCTCCGGGCGGACCGGGGCGCCGCCGACGGCAAGGGTGGCGAGTTCCGCTGCTACGTGCGGGTGGCCAACGGCGAGGCCGCCACCATCGAGCGCTACCGGGCGGCCGGCCTCGCCGACCTCGTGATCTGGGCCGACCAGCTGTGGCCGGCCCACGGCACGCCGGAAGAGAAACGGGGCGCGTTCACCGCCGCCGTCGCCGCCCTCGACCTGCCACTGCGCTGACCGATCGCGACACTGTCGTCAGTTGTGGTCGCCTGACGACCGGAACTGACGACTGTCGTGCGGAACGGTGGCGCGGGCGGCGAGAGGGTCAGCGGGTGAGGACGGTGCAGGCGCTGATGCCGGGGGCGCCGTAGACGTGGGTGAAGGCCGTGGACGGGTTGTCGGGCACCTGGCGAGGGCCGGCGTCGCCCCGGAGCTGCAGGACGCACTCGTACACCTGGCGCAGGCCCGACGCCCCGATCGGCTCGCCGTTGGCCAGGCAGCCGCCATCGGTGTTGATGGGCAGCGAACCGCCGATCTCGGTCTGCCCCGACTGGATGAGCGCCTCCTGCTCGCCGTGCTTGCACAGCCCGGTCTCGGCCATGTGCATGATCTCGGCGCCCGACTCGGTGTCCTGCACCTGGGCCACGTCGATGTCGCCGGGGCCGACGCCGGCCTGCTCGAAGGCGGCGCGGGCGGCGTCGACGGTGGGCCCCGTCGCCCGCTCGATGGCCAGCCAGGGCGAGAACACCTCGAACGAGCCGAAGCGGCGGGAACGCAGCACCGACGCCTTGAGGTAGACGGGCCGGTCGGTGTACTGCCGCGCGTTGTCGGCCCGGCACAGGACGAGGGCGACGGCTCCCTCGCCCGGCGAGCAGAACATGTACTGGGTGAGCGGATGGGAGAGCATGGCCGAGTTGGCCACGTCGTCCTCGGACAACGGCGTGCGCCGCCAGGCGTTCGGGTTCCGGGCCCCGTTGCGGTAGGCCTTGGCCGCCACCTTGGCCAGCGTGGAGGTCGAGATGCCGTGCTCGTGCATGTACCGCTGGATCTTCATGCCGAAGAACTGGGTGGTGAGCATGAGGCCGGTCTCGCCGTACCAGGCGCCGATGCCGAGTGTCTCGGGGTCGGCGTTGAAGGCGCCCCGGGGGTGCTTGTCGAACCCGATGGCGATGCCGAGGTCGGCCGCGCCGGAGCGGATGGTGGTGTCGCTCAAGGTCAGGGAGCTGCCGCCGGTGGCGCAGCCGTTCCACACGTTGACGAAGGGCAGGCCGGTCAGTCCCAGCTCGTTGACCAGCGTGTCGGCGTCACCGCCGTCGCGGCTGCCGCCGAAGGCGAACTGCATGTCGCCCCAGCCGAGGCCGGCATCGGTGAGCGCCGCCCGGGCCGCTTGCACCGCCTGCTCGCGCCCCGGCACGCCTTCGTGGCGCCCGAACGGGTACATGCCGATGCCGACGATGGCGACGTCGTCGTGGCTCATCTCTCCTCCTCGCCGGCCGCCGGCCGGAACGCGAACGTGACCACCTCGTTGCCGTCGTCGTCGACCCGGAACGGAACGATCGCGAGCTGCATGCGGTCGCCGATGGCCAGCGCCGCCGGGTCGTTCTCGGTGAGGCGTGACTCGACGATCACCTCCCCCGGCAGCTCGACATAGCCGACGCCGTAGGGCTCGAACTCCTCGGGCCCGCAGTACGGCTCCTTCGGACGGAAGCCCTGCACGGTGAAGGACCACAGCGTGCCCGTGGTGGGGAGCAGGCACTCGTCCATCTGGTCGCCCGTGCACCGCGGGCACGAGCGCTGGGCCGGGAAGGTCGTGGTGCCGCAGGACCGACAGGAGCCGCCGATCAGGCGGGGCTCGTCGGAGGGCCAGGTGAACAGGCCCTCGGCAATCGGCCGCGAACTGGCTGTCGACATTCGTGATGATGATACGCGGTTGGCGGCGGCGGCCGTGTGCCATGATCGTCGGGACCTGGGCGTGGAGGCGAAATGGCGCCGATCAAGGGCAAGAAGCGCGAACCACCCGCCCACAACCGGCGCCGGCCGGCGGTAACCGTGGGCCTGGTATCAGGCGCGGCCGAGCCCCGCCGGGCCCTCAAGACGTCCGAGCGGGTGGCCATGGAGATCGTGCACGACATCGTCGCCCAGGGCCTGCGCACGGGCGACCGGCTGCCGCTGGAGGCGGCCATGGTCGAGCACTACGGCGTGAGCCGGGCGTCGCTGCGTGAGGCGCTGCGCCTCCTCGAGGTCCAGGGCCTGATCCGGCTCAAGCCCGGCCCCGGGGGCGGGCCCGTGATGGGGTCGGTGGAGCCGTCCCACCTGGCCCGCACGGCCGCGCTGTACTTCCATCTCGGTGCCGCCAGCTACGGCGAGCTGCTCGACACCCAGTTGCGGCTCGAGCCGCTGTGCGCCGAGCTGGCCGCCCGCCATCCCGATCGCCGGCCGCTGATGGCGCCGTTCCTGGCCCCACCGGCGCCTCGCGACGAGGGGGACTACCGCGAGGCCACCAACGCGTTCCACGGCGCGGTGTACACGCTGGCCGCCAACCCCGTGCTCACGTTGCTCACCCAGGCGGTGACCCACATCGTCACCCACCACGTGATCGCCACCATGGACCCGGTCGAACTGCGATCGCGCATCCTCGACGACCACGCCAAGCTGGCCGCCGCCATCGCCGCCGGCCACGCCGATCGGGCCCGGCGGGCCATGGCCGCGCACTTCTCGGTCCAGCACGACTACTACCGCCGGCACTGGTCGGCCCGGGTGGCCGACCTGATCGAGTGGCGCTGACGGGCGCCGATCCGTCTCCCGCCCCGTTCTGGCAGAAGCCTCGCCGTCCTGACCAGGCGCGGTGCGAAAGATCTTCTGCCAGAACGCAGTTGCGGCGGGCTACCGGGCGGCGGCCGGACCGTAGCGGCGCAGGATGCGCCGCCCCAGCGAGGTCTTGTGCACCTCGTCGGCGCCGTCGTAGATGCGCGCCGCCCGCTCGTGGCGGTACCAGTAGGCCAGCACCGTGTCGTCGGTGACGCCCAGGGCGCCGTGCACCTGGATGGCGGTGTCGACGGCGTGCAGCATCGTGTTGGCCACCGAGAACTTGATGGCGGCGATCTCGTCGCGCGCCGCCTTGGAACCCTCCTTGTCGATCTTCCAGGCGGCGTAGAGCGTGTGGAGACGCGCCTCACGGATCTCGGCGTCGAGCTCGGCCACCCAGTGCTGGATGGCCTGGCGGTCGGCCAGCGTCTCGCCTTCGGGTGTGATCGGGCGCTGGTTGGCCCGCTCGCACATCATGTCGAAGGCCCGGCTGGCGATGCCCAGCCAGCGCATGCAGTGGTGGATGCGCCCGGGGCCCAACCGCTCCTGGGCGATGGCGAAGCCCTGGCCCTCGTCGCCGAGCAGGTTGGACTGCGGCACACGGCACGACTGGTAGATGACCTCGGCGTGGCTGGCGTGGCCCCGCCCCACGTGGCCCATCACGCTGACGTTGCGCACCAGGTTGAAGCCGGGCGTGTCGGTGGGGACGAGGATCATGCTGGCCCGCTGGTAGGGCGGAGCGGCAGGATCGGTGACCGCCATGACGATGGCGAAGGCGGCGCCGTCGGCCGAGGACGTGAACCACTTCTGGCCGTTGATGACGTAGTCGTTGCCGTCCTTGACGGCCGTGGTGTCCATCATCACCGGGTTCGAGCCCGGCATCTCGGGCTCGGTCATGGAGAAGCAGCTCCGGACCTTGCCTTCCACCAGAGGGCGGAGGAAGCGCTCGCGCTGCTCCTCGGTGGCGTGGAGGTGGAGGATCTCGACGTTGCCGGCGTCGGGTGCCTGTACACCGAAGACGAGGTGGCCGAGGGGGCTGCGCCCGAGGGCCTCGCTGAACAGCCCGTGCTCCACCATGCTGAGGCCGAGCCCGCCGTATTCGACGGGATGGTTGGCCGCCCACACGCCCATCTGGCGCACCTTCTCCTGGGCTTTGGCCACGGCCGCCTCGAGCGTGTCCGGGTCGCCGTGGAGCATCTCGCCTTCCAGCGGGATGACCTCGGTGTCCATGAACGAGCGGACCATGTCCAGGATGGTCTGCATCTTCTCCGAGACGTCGAAATCCATGAAAACCTCCGCGCGCTAGTGACCCTCGCCGCCGGTGGCGGCCACCTCGCCGGCCTGGAACATGCCCGAGGCGCCCTTACCGACGTTGGCGAACTTGTGGGTGACGATCGGGTACAGGCCGGGCTCGGCCAGGGTGAACTCGACGAAGCCACCCTGGGAGGGCTGCAGGTCGAGTGCCTGGGAGCCGCCCTGGGTGCCGTCGGGCTGCAGCTTGTAGGCGCCCTCTTTGAACACGGTGTCGAAGATGGTGCCCACGATGTGGAAGGCGGAGTTCTCGCTGGGGCCGGCGTCGAGCACGAACACCCGCACGCGCTCGTTGGGCTCCACCCGGATGGGCTGGTGCGAGTACTGGTTGACATAGCCGTTGAACACGACGGCGTCAGGCTCGAAAGCCTGCATCTTGGTCAGGTCGCCCGGTTGGCCCTGGGGCCCGAGGTAGAGCTCGGACTGCACGATCACGTACTCGTGGTCGACGGGCGGCAGGTTGGGCGGGTCGATGATGATGGCGCCGAACATCCCGTTGCCGATGTGGTGCAGCGTCGGCGCCGTACCGCAGTGGTACATGAACACCCCGGCGTACTGGGCCTGGAACTGGTAGACAAGCGATTCCCCTGGGGCGATGGTGCGCATCTCGTCGTTCCACGCCACCTTGCTGGCGTGGAAGTCCAACGAGTGGCCGAGCGTACCGTCGTTCACCACCGTGACCGTGAAGAGGTCACCGACCTTCCCCCGCAGCACCGGACCGGGGACCTTGTCGTTGAACGTCCACAGCTG
>JBIOZN010000012.1:0-4251 GCA_044871175.1 Acidimicrobiales bacterium
CCCCCCCCCCCCCCCCCGACCCGACCCGGCCGGCGAGCACCACCAGCAGGGCGACGGCCACCGCGATCACGACGAGACGCCGACGCCAGTACGTCGACCTCGACGGGGAGTCGGAGGGGGTGACGTACCACTGGCACGGTATGACGTCGTCGTAGCGGTTGGCCGGGACCATCGGTGCTGCTCCTTCGGGCGGGTGCGAACAGGTGTTCGAGTGCGAGTCCACCACGAACTCACGTTCGTGTCAAGGGCCAGATCGAACGGATGTTTGACCCTCGCGCCGAACACCAGTACGGTGCGGTCATGGCCGAAACGCTGCTCACGGGTCGCCAGCGGGAGATCCTCGATTTCATCGAGCGCCAGATGCGCGAGCGGGGGTATCCCCCCTCGGTGCGCGAGATCGGCGACGCGGTCGGCCTCACCTCCCCCTCGACGGTGCACAGCCATCTGTCGTCACTCCAGCGCCTCGGGTTCTTGCGCCGCGACCCGAGCAAGCCGCGGGCCATCGAGGTCCGCTACGACCCCGGCTCGGCCACCCCCGTCGAGCGCCGGCCCGCTCGCCACGTCCCCCTGGTGGGCGACGTCGCCGCCGGCACCGACGTCCTCGCCCAGGAGAACGTCGAAGAGCTCATGCCCGTTCCCGCCGACTTCTGTGGCGAGGGCGAGCTGTTCATGCTCCGGGTGCGAGGCAACTCGATGGTGGAGGCGGGCATCCTCGACGGCGACTACGTCGTGGTCCGCACGCAGGATTCCGCCGACAACGGCGATGTCGTCGTCGCCGGCATTCCGGGTGAAGAGGCGACGGTGAAGACGTTCACGCGCAAGGGTGCCAAGGTCACCCTCGTGCCCGCCAACGCCGCCCTCAGCCCGATGGTGTTCGCCGCCGACGACGTGAAGGTGTACGGACGCGTCGTGACGGTGCTCCGCCGGCTCTAGCCACGGGCTGTCGCTACCGGGACGCCCGGCCGTGACGTTGTCACGCCGTCACGCCGTCACGCGGTCAGGCACTCAGCTTGCCCAGCGCCGCCTCGTAGGCCTCCTGGGCGCGCGCCGTGCCCAGACTGTCGGACGTGATGACGTCCACGATGATCCCGTCGCGATCGATCAAGAAGGTCGAACGGTTGGCCACCCCGACGGCCTCGTTGAACGTGTCGTACGCCTGGGCCACCGCTCCGTGGGGCCAGTTGTCGGCCAGCAGCGGGAAGCCGTAGCCCTGCTCGTCGGCCCACTTCTTCTGCGCGAAGGGGCTGTCGCAGCTGACGGCCAGCACCTGCACCCCGGCCGCCTCGTAGCGCGAGAGGTCGTCACGCAGGCTGCACAGCTCGCCTTGACACACGCCGGTGAACGTGAACGGGTAGAAGACGAGGGCGACGTTCCTGTCCCCCCGGAAATCCGACAGCCGCACGTCGCGGCGATCCTGGTCCTTGAGGGTGAAATCGGGGGCGGGGGTGCCGGGGGCGAGAGGCAACGAAGGCTCCTTGAGGCAGGGGTCTAGATGGCGGCGCCGTGATCGCGCAGGATGTCGTTGAGCTGGTTCTTCTCGTGGCGAGCGCCCTCGCTGAGGTGCTTCACCACGAGCACGCACGGCAGTCCGTACGTGTGGCTGCCGTACTGGCGGGGCCGCGTGGCCGTGATGGCGACGCTGTTGGGGGGCACGTGGCCGCGCCCCAGTTCGGCGCCCGTGGCGGCATCGATGACGGGCACCGAACCGGTGAGGATGCAGCCGGCGCCGAGGACGCTGTTGCGCCCCACCCTCGCGCCCTCGGCCACGATGCCGCGGCTGCCGATGTAGCAGTCGTCCTCGACGATGACGGGGGCCGCCTGCGGAGGCTCGAGCACGCCTCCGATGCCGACGCCTCCGGACAGGTGGACGTTGGCGCCGATCTGGGCGCACGACCCCACGGTGGCCCACGTGTCGACCATGGTGTTCTCCCCGACCCACGCGCCGATGTTCACGTAGCTCGGCATCATCACCACGCCTCGGGACAGGAAGGCCCCGTAGCGGGCCGAGGCGCCGGGCACGACGCGCACACCCGCCGCCTTGTAGCCCGTTTTCAGCGGGATCTTGTCGGCGTACTCGAACGGGCCCAGCTCGGTGGTCTTCATCTTCTGGACGCGAAACAGCAGGAGGATGGCCAGCTTCAGCCACTCGTGGACGATGACCCGTCCCGCCACCAGGTCGGCCACCCGGGCCTGGCCGGCGTCGAGGAGGTCGACGGCCTCGCGGATGAGGGCCCTGGCCTTCTTGTCGCCGGGCTCGAGCTCGGCCCGGTGCTCCCACAGCTCTTCGATCTGGGCCTGCAGGTCAGCCATGGGAGGGGACGCTAGCGACGGCGGCGAGGGCGGGCGTCATGGGCCGGGGAACGGCGGCGTGGGCGAGCCGGGATGGGTCGGAGGCGGCGGGGCCCAGTGGCCCCACGGCGCGCCCGGTCCCTCCGGCGGCGGTCCCCGGCCACCCGCCACCGCCGTGCCCCCACGGGCCGCCGCGCCGCCGGCGCCCACCGATCGGGGTCGGACGTCGCCCGTCCACGCGAGCGCCAGGAATCGGCGCCGACGCCGCCGGCTGTGGCGAGCCAGCCCCCACAACAGCAGGATCAGGCCGAGGGGGACGCCGACGACGAGCACGAGGATCCCGGCCAGCTGCGCATCGTCGTTGGCCAGCTGCTCGTCCAGCCGGCCCCGGCCGAGGGCGATGGCGTACGGCGCGCTGCCTCCCTCGGCCGCGACGACGAACTCACCGGGCTGGTCGAACTCGACCTGCTCGATCTCGACCCCCCTCCGGTCGCCGACCCGGTACTCGTAGCGGCGCTGCAGGACGCGAGCGTCGACCGCACCACCGTCCGCGCTCACGACGGTGACCTCGAGGTCATCGGGAGGTTGAGGGTTGGCGTCCACTCGCCGCCGGCCGCCCTGTTCACGCAGCTCGCCGCCGAACTCGTAGTAGAGGGTGTAGGTGCCCGGCGTCGCAATCGTGACGTCGGCCTCGGTGGGGCCGTCGACCAGGAAGCGGGCGAAGCGGTCGATGCGCTCGGCGTCGGATTGCGTCCCGATCAGGGTGACCAGCACGAGCCCCACCACCACCGCGCCGACGAGCACGACGACCCCCGCCAGCGGAAGCACCGGCCAGGACCGCCCGGCGCGCCGCGGGACCGGCGGCGGGGGGATGCCGGGAGCGGCCACCTCGCCCGCGCCCTGCGTCCTAGTCGACGCCGAGGCGGTGGGCGACGAGGGCGATGCGCTCGTCGGGCTGCACGACGGCCACGCGTACGAAGCCGCGGCAGTCGTCGCCGTAGAAGTCGCCCGGGCTGACCAGGGCGCCCCCCTCCCGGGCGAGCCGGTTGGTGAAGGCCCAGCCGTCGCCCACGTCGAACCACAGGTAGAACCCCCCGGCCGGGAGCGCCACCTCGGTGCCCGCCCATCGACCGAGCATGGCTGCGGCGCCCTCGAGGCGCCGGCGGTAGCGCTGGCGCTGCTCGTCGACGGGGCCCTCGTCGCCCAGGGCGGCCACCGCCGCCGCTTGGGCTGGACCCGGAACCATGAGGCCGGCGTGCTTGCGCACCTCGCCGAGGTATTCCACGAGGTCGGGGTCGCCGGCGTAGCAGCCGACCCGCACGCCCGCCAGGTTGGAGCGCTTCGACAACGAGTGCACGGCCACGACCCCGTCGAGCCCCTGGCTCAGGATCGTGTGGCCAGGCCCGTGCCAGGTGAAGGCGACGTAGCACTCGTCGCTGAACACGGGGACGCCATGGGCCCGCCCCCAAGCGGCCGCGGCCCCCAGGTCGTCGAGGGCGCCGGTGGGGTTCGAGGGTGAGTTGACCCACAGGCACAGGGCCCGCTCGGCGTCGCCGGGCGCGACCGCGGCCAGGTCGAGGCGACCGGCGGCGCCGATCGCCACGGGCACGGCCCGGGCGCCGGCCAGGGTGGCGCCCATCGCGTAGGTGGGATAGGCGATGGCGGGGTAGAGCACGGTGTCCCGATGGGGCCAGCGCAAGCGCAGCCACTGGGGCAGGGTGGCCACGAACTCCTTCGTCCCGACGCAGGCGGCGATATGAGCGGCCGGAACCGTGACCCCAAGGGCCCCCTGGAACCAGGACGCGAACGCCTCCCGCAGGGCCGGGGTGCCGACACTGGGCGGGTACCCGCGCTCCGCGCCCGAGCCTCCCAGGGCGGCGACGACGGCGGGCGGGGGCGGGTCGCAGGGCGTCCCGATCGAGAAGTCGACCACACCACCGGCGTGGCGGGCGGCCGCCGCCA
>JBIOZN010000013.1:0-2585 GCA_044871175.1 Acidimicrobiales bacterium
CCGCCGCCGCGGCCGCCTCGACATCGCCGGGCTTCACGGCCACGACCGCCCCGTCGGCCGGCGCCGCCTGGTGGTCGGCCACGACGAGGCCCGGATGAGCGCCGACGAGCTCGTCGCGGCGGAGGGAGACCGGCTCGACCACGCCGAGCTCGTCGGCCCGGGCCCATCCCGCCCGCAGCAGCCCGCTCACGAGGGCCTCGCCCATCTTCCCGCCGCCGTGGATGACCAGCTTCAACGCCATCGCCGCAGCTTGGCAGCCGCCCGGTTGCCCCCGGGGGGAGGGGCACGGACTTCCCCGATCCGGGCTTCCATTCCCCCGGGGACCGAGCGAGCCTAGGACGGAGAGGGGCTGAAAGTCAACGAGGATCAGCCGAAGCGGGAGGCGAAGGCGATGCGGAGCGCCGTGCGGAAGCACCGCTCCACCGCCTCGAACACCGACCCGACGATGCGGTCGAGCTCGACCTCGTCGAGCAGCCCCAGGGGAAGGGAGCCCACGAGGAACACGGCGTCCTCGGCGCCGATGGCGAAGTGGGCGCCCACCAGGCGCAGGTTGCGGCGCAGGAGGTGCTCGTACAGCTCGCGCTCGTTCTCCTCCGGCGCCGGCATCACGTAAGTCTCGTAGTGCAGCATCCGCTGGCCCAGCGTGAGCCAGATGGTGGTGAACTCCTTCTCTTCGCCGGCCAGGCGCACGTACCAGCGGCGCAGCCCTTCGGCCGGCGGCGCCCGGTCGACGGCGAGGATGGCCGGGTTCTCCTCCCGGGCCCGGGCCAGCCAGGTGTCGATGTTCAGCTCGAGCGCGCCCAGGCCGACCTCGTCCTCGTAGCGACTCACGCGCACTCCACCAGGGCGCCGACGGTGAGGTCGGCGTAGATGCGCCGCAGGCGGGCGGCGGCGAGGGACCAGGTGTAGCGGCGGCTCCGGGCGGCGGCACTGACCCCCATCTCCTCGGCCAGCCGCCGATCGTCGAGCAGGACGGCGCTGGAGGCGGCGAACGCCTGCGGGTCGCGCCCGTCGACCAGGAAGCCGGTGTGGCCGTGGTCGACCAGCGTGCGCAGGCCGCCCACGGCGGCCGCCACGACCGGCGTGCCGCACGCCGCCGCTTCGAGGGCGACGAGCCCGAAGCTCTCCGACCGGGACGGCACGAGCACGACGTCGGCGGCGCGGTAGTAGGTGGCCAGCAGGTAGTGGGGCTGAGGCGCGACGAAGCGCACCTGGTCGGTCAGCCCGAGGTCGGCGACGAGGGCGTGCAGGCGGGCGACCTCGGCCTCGCCGCCGGTGCCGCTGGCCCCGCCCACCACCAGCAGCACGGCGTCGGGGCGGTCGAGGGCGGCCAGGGCGCGCACGGCCACGTCGGCGCCCTTGAGCGGCTGGATCCGGCCCACGAACAGCAGCACCGGCCCGTCGTGGTGGCCGAGCTCGATGGCGCGCCGGGCCCCCCGCCGGTCACCAGGGGAGAAGAAGGCATGGTCCACGCCGGGGGCGACGATCTCGACCCGGCCGGGAGGATCGCCGTACAGGGCCCGGAACTGGCGTTCCTCCTCGCTGCAGCTGACGCAGATGGCGTCGGCACAGCCGATGGTGTCGGCCTCGGCCTGCTCCCGCCGGGCCGGTTCGGGATCGCCGCCGGCCGCCTTCACCCGGGCGAAGGTGTGGAACGTTGTCACCAGCGGGACGTCGAGGTCGTGCTTGATGCGATGGCCGGCCACGCCCGAGAGCCAGTAGTTGGCGTGCAGCACGTCGGCGCCGCCGGTGGCGGCGAGATGGTCGAGCACGGCGTCGGCGTAGGGGCCCACCAGGTCGGGCAGTGCCTCCTTGGGCAGGTCCTGGTCGCCGGCGTCCACGTGCACGACCCGGAAGCCCGGCTCGACGGCCACCTCCCGGGGCAACCCCCGCCGCCAGGCGCGCACGTAGCAGGTGCAGTCGACCCCGGCCTGGGCCAGCGCCGACACGAGCTCGCGCACGTACACGTTCATCCCCCCCGAGTCGCCCGAGCCGGGCTGCACGAGCGGGGACGTGTGCATGGACAGGACGGCCAGGCGGCGCACCTGCGAGTCAGCGCCTCCCGTCGAGCGCGGCGTCGGCTGCCGCCACCTCGGCCCGGAACGACTCGTACACCCGCCGCAGCGTCTGCTTCTGGTCGGGGGTGAGGTAGGGGTCGCGGTTGATGGCGTCGAGCACCGACAGCTCGTCGTCGCGGTCGTCGTCGAGGATGCCCGCCCGGACATAGAGCGTCTCGGCCTGGATGCGCAGGGCGCGGGCGATCTGCTGGAGGATGTCGGCCGACGGGCGCCGCAGCCCCCGTTCGATCTGGCTCAGGTAGGGGTTGGACACGCCGGCCAGCTCGGCCAGGCGTCGCAGCGACATCTGGGCGACGCGCCGCTGGGCGCGGATGAACTCGCCGAGGTCGGACCACCGGCCCTCGAAGTCACGACCCATCGGCACCCCGTCAGCCTACGGCGGGTGGCGGTCGCCCCCGCCGCCGTGAACGGGGCGCCCCGGCACCCGTGAGGGCCGGTTGGGCGGACAACGTCGACGCGGCCGGCACGGTGACCGACAACAGTCGTCAGAAACCGTCCCCAGACGAC
>JBIOZN010000014.1:0-10578 GCA_044871175.1 Acidimicrobiales bacterium
GGGCGAGGGTGCCGGCGCCGGTCCCGAGGTCCCCCACGGCCGGCCCCCGATCGGGCCGAGGGCGATCTCGGCGACAGCCAGCCAGCCGTCGGCTCCCAGCACTCGATCAAGGGTGACCAGGCCGACGCGCCGGCTGGCGGCGATGACGGCCGGTACGACCTCGTGGGGCGCCCGGCAGAGCGCGGCCAGGATGGCGTCGGCGGGCGCCACCGCGGGCGAGGGGTCGCTCCGAGCACGCAGCCCGAGGCGCTCCCACACCCACCCCCGTTCGCACCGGCCCGACGCGATGTCGCCCACGAGGTCGAACAGCGCGGCGCGCCGGCAGGGGTAGTAGACGACGTCGCGGCGTTCGCTGAGGGCGCGCCGCAGCTCGCGTACGAGCACGGCGGACCAGCGCTCCTCGAGGGCGCCATCGCTCGCCTCGAGCTCGAGGGGCAGCGGCACGTCAAGGCGCTCGAGGAACCATTCCCCGCGAGGCACCTCGCCGTTGTCCAGGGCCCGCTCCAGTCCGCGGGCGACGACGCCGCCGAGGATGCGGTCGAGACGGGCGGCGACGGCGGCCTGGTGGGGCGGCAGCCGGAACGTGGCGGTGACGCGATCGATCGACACGGTGGCGGTCATGGCTGGCTCACGGCCGCGGCGCCGGGGCCGGCCGAGGTGGCGTCGCCGGACGGGAGATCGCACGCCGGCTCCGGCCCCACCATCGAGGTGAGCTCCACGTGCAGGCGGCGGCCCACGCGCATCCCCGGTACGAGCACACATACGTCGAAGTCGGTGTGGGCGGGCCGGTGCACGTCGACCAGACGGGTCACGACGTCGAGCTGCTCGGAGGTGAGCACCCCCGGGATGAACACCGTGAAGCGATGGGCGTCGCCTTCGGCCGCCGCCGCGCCGTTGGCGCCGCCGCTCGACCCCAAGCCCACGGCACCGACGTCGGCCTCGCCGAGGGCACCGCCCACAGCACGAGCGCCGAGCACGTTGGCGGGCTGGCCGCCACGGGGAAGCGCCGGCGCGTGCTCCTGGCGGCCCCCGAGCAGGAGGCCGCCCAGGCCCCGCAGCCGCCACTGCTCGACGATGACGGGCGGATAGCCGAGGTAGATCCCCAGGAGACGGGTGAGCATGCCCACCGTGCCGCGCCGGCGCAGGAGGGTCGAGGCCTCACCGACGAGCGTGCGGCGGGCGGCCACGGGCCACCGCCGGTCGAGCGTGAGCCCGACGAAGCTGCCCAGCCACGCCAGTGCCTCCTGGGGCGTGGCCGACGGGTCCAGGAGCTCGTCACGCGTGGCGGCCCGCTGGTCGAGCTCGCGCACCAGGCCCTCGGCCGGAGCGAGGAACCGCTGCAGGAAGTCGGCCTCGTCGTCGTCGCGCGACCACGACCTCGGGAGATGGAAGAGCAGGCCGTGCCCGGGGTGCTCGACCCGCACCTCGCGCACGCGGGGCGTGCGGGAGACGGCCCCGGTGAGGTCGAGGACGATCCACAGGTAGCGGCCGGGGCGGGCGCGCACGGGTGCCTCGTAGGTCTCGAAGCGGTCGTCGGCGGGGACCTGCGCCCACGGCCACTCCCGACCGGTGGCCCGCCGATGGAGGGGCTCGGCCGGTGCGACCTCGACGGCCAGGGTCGATGGGAGCGGAGGCGTGAGGTCGGGCCGGCGCACCACCACCGGCCGTCCGACAGGTGGGCTCCACGGCAGGGGGTCGTCGACCTCGTCGTCGTCGCTCGACACGAACCGGGCCGCCAGACCGGTGCCCGGGGGCACGCAGGCGTCGACGAACATCCGCCCCCACCGGGTCCGGTAGGCGCCGCTGTCGAGGCGGTAGGTGACGACCCGGCCCCGTCGCCGGTAGCGCACCGGCGAGCCGGCGGCGCCGTTGCCTCTCGACTCCAACCGCCCGAGTCCGGCCGATTTCGTGTACACGATGCCCAGCCCGCCGGCGAGGGCGATCCCGTCGCCGTCGTAGCCCGGAGCGGCACGCGGTTCGAGCTCGAACCAGCCCGAGCCCTCGGCCCGGAAGCGTCGGAAGGCCTGCCCCGGTCGACGAGCCACGACCAGCGTGCCATCGCTGTCGTGCTCCAGGTCGCTGGCCCCGTCGACCTCGAGGTGCACCCGCCCATCGGTTCCGGCGACGACGGCTTCGGTTCCTTCGCGGGCGCGC
The DNA here is from genome assembly GCA_044871175.1 of Acidimicrobiales bacterium. Lineage (GTDB taxonomy): Bacteria > Actinomycetota > Acidimicrobiia > Acidimicrobiales > Ilumatobacteraceae > JBIOZN01. The sequence goes on from JBIOZN010000014.1 coordinate 2,155, forward strand.
CACAGCACCAGGAGGCGCCGGTCGGCGCCGGCGACGAGCCGGCTGGGGCGCAGCGAGCAGGGCCAGCGTGGGGCCTGGAGGGCAGGCCCGCCCAGGGGACCACGGCGTCCCTTGAACCGCACGACGGCGGCCGGGCGGTCGAGCAGGACCCACGCCGTGTGGCCGTGGACGGCGACGTCGAGGGGGCGGCGCCCCGGCGCCCCTGGGGACGCGACGGGCACCCGCGCGACCGGCTGGTTCGAGCACAGGTCGACGATGGCCACCGTCCGCCGTCCCGCCTCGGCGACGATGAGCTGGTCGTCGGCGTCGATGCCGAGGCCGAGCGGGAGGCGCCACGGTCCCCGCCCGGGATCGGCCGGTGGCGCCGGCGCCCCGCCCACCGGCTCGACCCGGCCGCGGCCGGGGAACGAGCGGTAGCCGCGCCCGCACGAGTCGAACGCCAGGCCGGCGGGATGGGCCGCCGCCGCGCCGCCGGAGGTGGGCGCGGACACGTCCTCCCAGCTGAGCTGGACCCCGCCGCCGGCGTCGAGGCTGGTGCCGACGTGGGCGCAGCGCGTCCACTGGTCGCCGGTGGCGAACCCCGAGACGCGTCGCTCGCCGTTCATCAGCACACGTCGGCGGGGATGGGGGCCAGGGACTTGTCGTCGGCGGGCGCCGGCGGCACGTACGGCTGCCCCGGCACCAGGGGCGCCCCTTCCACGACGGTGATCTGGACGAGCTCGGGGACCTCCCAGCGCTCCAGGGTGACGGTGTCCGAGGGTGTCGGGTTGGGCGTCCCATCGGGTTCGGCCAGGGCCAGGCCCTGCAGGTACTCGACTCCCTCGACCTGCACGGCGATCGCTTCGAGCTCTTGGCGCCGGACGGTGCGGCCCCGCGGCCACCCACCGCCCTCGGGACCCCCCGGGGGTACCGGTGCCAGGTACTGCCGCAGGATCAGCTCCACCCAGCGCCGCACGGCGTCGACCTGGTAGCCGGGCTTCACGACCACCCCCACCGCCATGACGATCCGGCGGTACGTTGGCGGCACCACGTACAGCTCGGTCGTGACCAGCCGGCGGGGATCGAGATGGCGACAAACCCGCTGGAGGAGCGGGCGGTCGGGCGTCGGCGCCGAGGGGTGCAGCAGGTCTTCACGAGGGAACACGATGACGGTGACCACACCGGCGAAGGGTGCCCTCGGCGCGTCGGGGTGGAAGCGCCCGAGCACCTCGGCGCGCGCCACGCCCTGGACCTCGAGCGTGAGCGCCCGGAAGTCGTCCTCCGTCACGGCCCGGTCCTGCCGGTAGAGCTCCTCGGGGATGCGGTCGAGGGCGGCGTCGAGCTTCTCGGGATCCGCGCCCCCCCACGCCGGCAAGGGGTTGGCCACCTTCACGCCGCTCACGCCGACGGCGCGGGTGATGGCCTTGGCCGCCACCCGCCCCGCCTCCCCGCCCCCGTAGCGGTAGGACCGAACCCGGATGCGCTCCCCGATCTGGGGCTTGCGGCCCCGTCCCGCGAAGCGGACTTCGCCCGAAGCCCGCTCCACGGTGAAACGGCGCGAGTCGGCCTTGGTCCCGACGAAGTTCGGGGCCTCCTCCCACCGGCGCCACCCATCGGGCTCGTCCACCTCGAGCACCAACGTGCCCGGGAGCACGTTGGCGTTGACGAGCCGGAAGCGCTGATCGCTGTCGCCGGTACCGATCCCGAGGAGCTCGAGCGGCGCCGTGCGGGCCTGCACGACCTCGACGGCGTTGATGCCCACCCACCGGATGGGGGGGATGACGTCCTGCTCGGCCGGCGGCCTCCTCACTTGCAGCCACGCCACGACCCGGTCGGCCTTGTCGGCGTCGTCGATGGGCGGGGGGCTGTCCCAGCCGCCGGAGGGCCGGGCCGTGGGCAGGCCGGCGGCCAGGTCGTGCGGAAGCGTGATCTCCACGACCCCCGTCCGGGTCAGGCCCCCGGTCGTATCCCGCGGTGTGGCCAGCGTCTGGAAGGTCGGCGTGCCCTGGGGGTCAGGTTCGTGCTTCCAGAGCCGCCACAACACGGCCGGACCGTTCCCGCCTACGCCCGGGCAACGGAAGCCGGCCGCCTCCGCGCCTCCGATCCCGAGCTGGGCGAGGTCGAACGGGGGATCGTCGGGAAGGGTCCCGTCGATGGCCACGCCGAGGAAGACCGTGCGGTCACGCAGCATCTCGCCGAAACGCTTCGGATCGGTGGCACCCCGGGCGAGGAGGGCGATCCAGAGGGCTTGGTCGACCGTGGCGGCCACGTCGAGGGGCGAGGCGTCGGACGCGCCAGGGTCTTCGGGTACCACCGTGGGCCGGTACAGCATCACCAGGCTGTCGTCGTCCAGACCGGCCACCTTGGCGATGTGCGCCCGGTCGGCCTCGAGCTCGGCCTGGGCGCCGGCGTCGCCCAGCTCCTCGATCGGCCCCACCTTGCCGAGCGCGGTCACGTCGAGGGGCCAGGCGTAGACCTCGTCCTCGGTCTCGAACGACACCGAGCCCGCCTTCATCTCGCTGCCCTTCAGGACCTGGACGCCCTGGATCTCGTCGGTCTCGGCCACCACGAGGGCACGGGCGGGCTGGGCCGGGCGGGGCGGGATCTGCAGCAGGTTGAGGAAGGCGAGCTTCGTGCGGTCGGGCAGCTGGTTGAAGCGGAAGAGGAGCGACTCGCCCAGGAACGAGAACAGCTCGACCAGCGCGATGCCGGGGTCGGACTCGTTGTGATTGGTCCACTCGGGCGTATAGACCGGAATCCGGCGGACGAGCTCGTCCCGCAGGCTCTCGTAGGTGCGGTCGTCGAGGATCGGAGCTACGAGCGGCATGACGTTCTCACCGCAGGTAGAACGGGTAGACGAGGTTGGCCGGGCGGGAATCGGACAGGTGCACGTACTGGATCTCGATGAGGACGAGGGCAGGGTCGTCGCCCGGCTCGACGGTGACCTTGGTCAGCTGAACGCGCGGCTCCCAGGTGGTCAGCGCCTCGGAGATGTCGATCTGCATGGCCGCTCTGGTGGCGACGTTGTTCGGCTCCATCAGGTACCGGCGCAGCCCGCAGCCGAACGTGGGCAGCATCACTCGCTCCCCCGGCTCGGTGTCGAGGATCGTCTCGATCGACTGCCGGACGACCTCGCCACCGTCGACGTACTCGAGGACGCCGGCCCGATCCGGCCGGATCGGGAACCGGACGCCGCACCCGAGCAGCTTCGGCCCGCTCATGGCGCGGCGTCACACAACGGATCGCGAGGCTGACTCTCGGGCGTGGGCGACGGGACCGCGGGCGGGGGGGATCGCAGGGCGCCCGTGATGCTCTTGCCGATGGCTCCGGCCGCGGCCGGCACGTTGGCCGCCGGGACGGTGGCGGCGACACTGGCCTTGAGGGCGGCGCCGTCGTCTTCGGACAACCCGAGCACACCACCGAGGTCCGCTTTGATGGCGACGTCGACGATGGGCAGAGGGTTGGGCGGCAGGCCCGCGAAGTAGGCGTCGAGGGCGGCCAGCGCGGTGGCACTGGGCGGCCAGCAGAAGCGCAGCGCCAGCAGCCACCAGAGCTGGAAGGCGAACACGACGACGGGCAGGAACAGGCTGAACACGAACATCGCCACGATCGTCAAGAGCTCGATGGCGAACGTGCAGATCTCGGTGCTGTCGCCGCCCACGGTGCCGGTCGTGGGGATCTTGCCCGCGGGCCCGAAGCCCAGGTTCGACTTCGGTGGCCGCTCGAACGCGACCCCGCCGGCGGGAGCGTCGCCGGCCCGCGCCGCCAGCGCTCGCAGGTCGGGCAGCTTGATGCGCACCCGGTGGTTCTTCGTCCCGTCGGGATCGAAGAAGGCGGCCAACCGGAAGGGCCTGCTCTCGGCGCTCCACCACGTCCGAGGCGGGCAATGCTCGTGCCCCGCTGGCGGCGCCTGGCGCAGGAAGCACTGCAGGAAGTAGGTCGAGTGATCGTCCAACTTGGGCTCGCCGGCGCCGTCGAGGTCGCCCGAGAAGGTGGGGACGACCCCGAACCACAGGGCGCGATGGCGGGCCCGCGCACACGGGCCCGCCGCCGCCGGCACGGGCCACATCGGCATCTCCTGCTCGGCGGCCGGCGTCGCTTCACCCGGCTCGGGTCCCGGCGAGGAGGCGGCCAGGCCGGGCGGTTGCTCGTCGACGGGCACCCACCCGCCCTGGCCGTCCTCGGCCCGCTTCCACGCCTCGCGGACATGGGAGAGCTGGGCGGCCTGGATGAGCGCCTCGCCGTGGGCGCTCCCGCGGAACGCGACCTGAGCCGGGTCGCCGTCGTCGGGGAGGTCGAGGAGACCGCTGACCCCGCTCTCGTCGCTCGGGTCGGGGACGCTCTGGGTCTCGAAGAGCTCGGCGGTCACCGCTCGGGCCAGGGCGCGGAGCTCGTTCTCGCCCCCGCCGAACTTCGTCGTGATCCGGCGCACCACGAATCCGACCGTGAGCCCCTCGAGCGAGGACAGCAACGGGAAGCCCGGATCGTCGCACACCACTTCGATGACGGCGGCGTAGAAGCGCTGGTGGCTCGGTTGGTACAGCTTGGGCAGCTTGGTATGGACCTTGAGCCGCCCGGCGAGCTTCTGGCGCTCGGTCAGCGGCCCCAGGGGCACGGCGCCGATCGGCACCGTGTACGACCACACGTCGTCTTTCGGATCGAACCTGATCGAGTCGCGCGGGTCGGCCACCAGCCGGCGGGTGAAGTCGGAGTCGACGTACTTCTGGATGCTGGGCCGGCGCGCCTGGTCGGACAGGACCGCGGTGTCGTCGCGGATGCGTTGGTACCACGGCGTCAGCAGGGCGTAGTCGTGCTGGCGGACCACGGCCGTCACCACACGTTCCCCGCGCCGGGCGTGTACGCCGGTGACATCACCATGGCGTCGGCGATGAGCGTCTGGCACTTCACCAGGCCGCTGAAGGAGGAGACGGCGGCGTCGACGTTCACCATCGGCGCCTTCACGTCGACGCTCGACAGGGCCGTGATCTGCACGGCGCCCGCCTGGGTCATCTTCAGCGTGCAGCCGTTGGCGTGCTGGATGGTGACGTCCTGGGCGGCGTCGTCGAGCACGATCTTGTGTCCCGACCGCATCGTGATGCGCACCTTGGCGCCGGCCTGGTCGTCGTCGAACTCCAGGCGGCTGTCGGAGCGGGACCGGAGCAGGCGCAGGTTGTTGGCGCGCTCGGCCTGGTGGGGCAGGCGGGCGCGTCCGTTCCACGTCGCGCCGACGATGTAGGGCCGCCGGAGGTTGCCGGCCTCGAAGGCCACCACCACCTGGCTGTCGACCTCGGGCAGGATCTCCAGCCCCTGGTCTTCGTCGGCGTAGGGCGTGCACAACGTCGCCCACGCCCGTACGTCGCGATCCCCGTTCGTGCCGAGCCACGGAAAACGCACCTCGATCCTGCCCAGCCGCTGCGGATCGAAGAGGTCGGTGACGATGGCCGGATACACCCCGAAGTGCGCCGGCGCGCTGCCGTCGGCGGGTGCGGGCAGCGCCATCACGCCACCGCGTTGAGGGTGGATCGTTCGGCTTCGAAGTGGGTCCGGAAGCCGTTGGTGAGGTCGTAGGTGTGGCGCACCTGGGTGACGTAGTAGCCGTCGCCCTCGAACGGCGCCCCCACCAGTTCGAGCCGCAGCCGGCTGCCGACGACGATGTCGGCGTTGCCCCGGGCGGTGGCCGACACCGTGACGAAGCGCCGTCCCCGGCGCAGCATCTCGGCCTTGGCCCACGCTCGCGCTTCGGCGGCCGACAGGGCGGCCTCGCGCACGCGGTAGGTCGTGCTCGCCCCGAGGGCGCGGGACACCAGTCGCGGCCCCGTCATCCCGCCTGCGGTCTCGGCGTCCATGATGTCCGGCCCCGCTTCTTCGTCGACGACCGCCTTCTGCCCGGCGTCGTAGCCGCTGACCACGACCGAGCTGCGCTGATGAGCCAGGTCGGCCACCACGCGCACGTTGAGCAGGTGGTTCCCCTGCACGAGGGTGAGCGTCGTGCCGCCCCGGGTGAGCCGGCTCCGGAAATGCAGGCTCGTGTCGGTGCACCACACCTCGGCCTGGACGAGCCGGGCGCGCTCGCGCAGGAAGGCGAGGTCGCTCTGGTTGAACTGCTGCACCACGTCGTAGCGGGGGCCGTCGACGTCGACGTCGGCCTGGAGGCCGTGGGACGACGCCAGCTCCTCGGCGATGTCGGCGTCGGTGACGTCGCGGTACGTCCGCATCCGGCGCGTCATCCGCAGCTGCATGAGGGCATCCTCGGCGAACACCACGACGAGCGGCGGCTCGACGTCGGCGAACACCACCTCGATCGCGGAGACCTTCCCGTCGAACACGCGGCGCTGGGTGTCAGTGGAGCCCAGGGCAACACTGAACGTCTTCCCGAAATCCACCGAGTCGCCGGCGAGGTGGAGCATCCGGTTGGGCGGCCCGGTGGCGCCGCCCCCGGTGGCGAGGAAGTGGGCCTGCACCGTCTTCAGCCCTTCCCGGCCTTCGCAGGTCTCCAGGCGAACGCAGTCCCGGCCCAGGTCCCGCGCCAGTGCGCCGTTGACGGTGAACACCGGGGCGACGGTCGCGTAAGCGGCTTCAGTCACTGAAGCACTCCGCCGCGGTGCGCTGGGCGATCCAGCGGGCCCGCCCTTCGGTCATGTTCCACCGCTCTTCGGCCGCCCACGGCGAGGACTCGCGGGCGGACGGCTCGGCTGGCAGGAAGGGGCCGACGGGCGTGACCTCGGAGTGCACTTCACCGACATGGACGGACACGGGTGCTCACCTCCAAGGGCCGAGCGTGCTCGCGCCGGCGTCACGACGTCGTTGCTCATCGTCGGCCTCGGCGCGCCCTCCCGTGGGGTCGGGCGGAAGTTGCACCCACGGGGGCTGGGCCACGCGGACCGCCACCGACACCTCCGCCGGGCGAGACCGGGGCGCGACGCTGCGGCCGCCACCGGCCCGGATCGACTGCAGCATGGTCGCGTTCAGCCGGGCGGTGAGCGGGATCGACGCCCCGTAGGTGAGGGCGCGCGGGTCGGGCACGTCGGCGTCCACGCTGACCCGACCGGGCGGGACGTCGAAGGAGGCCCGAGCCGACGCCGCCGCCCGCAGCGCGACGTCGCCCCGGACGAGCGCCGCCGCTCTGTCCACGCCCCCGGCGCCCGACAGCACGAAACCGGCGTCGGCGGTGGCCGTGGCGTCGAGGGCGGCCGACACCGAGAGGATCGCCGTCGTGGGCAGCCCGGCGCCGAACTGGAGCGAGGCGCCCAGCCCACCGCTCGCCTCGAGCTCGACGCCAACCTGGACGGTGGCTCCGGCGGGGAGGTCGAGCGGGTTGTCGAGGCCGTTCATCAGCGAGCGCCACGCCGTCGGGTTCCCACCGAGGCGGGCGGCCAGCTGCTGGGCGCTCTCGCCGGCGTGCGCCTTGACCTCCTTGGTGGGGGCGTTCGTGCCGCTGCCGCCCGGCCCCGAGCTCTGGCTGCTGCCCGGAGGGGTGGCGCGCTGGGCGTCGGCCGCACCCGGTCCGGACTCGTTCTTCTCGAATTTCAGATCCTGCTCGGTGATGACCACCGACAGCTTCGCCCGCAGGGGCCGACCCTCGGGGGAGAAGTAGTCGAGCTCCTCGGTGACCTGGGTCATGATCCCCCGGAAGATCAACGTTCCCCACTGGAGCTCGAGGCGGGGTGGCGCGTCCTTGGGCTTGCCCGTCGGGGGCTCCACGAACTGCCGGACGAGCTTGGTCTTCTCCCTGACATCGGATGCGCTCGGATCGAGCTCGTCGGCGGTGTCGAACTCGAGGTCGAAGGTCAGCGTCGCCCCCTCCGACGAGGGGCTCTGACGGCGCTGCGTACCCGTGGTGAGCGCTCCTCGGTCGACGTTGTTCCGGCGCTCGAGCCGCAGCGACGTCGGGTTGAGCTGGACCTCGATGACCCCCTGCTGGCTGTCGTCCCGCTGCACGACGTTCGAGCGGTCACCGCTGGTGCCCGGATGCACGTCCTTCAGGATCTGCAGCTTCACCTTGGTCAGCTCGGTCACCGGACCCCCTCGAGCTTCAGTCCTTCGTGGGCAATGTGGAGCTCCTCTATGGCCACCTCGCCGGTACGGGCGTTGAGCGCCGGTCCACTGACCTTCAGCGGCAGCCCCCGGCGGAATGTCCATCGCGCCATCACCGGACCGTCCTTCACCGGTTGTTGCACTTGCACCATTCCGTCGTAGCGCTGCACGGGACGGACGTCGCCCACGACCCCCTGCAGCCAGTCCCAGAGCTCGGTGCTGACGTAGCCGTCCTGACCCCCGGGTCCCGGGGCCCGGCCGTCGGGTGACGGGGTGAACATGCCCCGCTTCAAGATGAGCGGCTGGAGCTTGACCCGGCCGACCCGGCGGATCACTCCGTCGTTGCGACCACCTTCGAGGTACTCCCGGACGTCGGTCTCGAGCTCGAGCCCGCTGCATTCCTGGAACGCC
>JBIOZN010000015.1:0-2569 GCA_044871175.1 Acidimicrobiales bacterium
GCACCTGGGCACAAAAGCCGAGAAGGACATCAAGGTCCTGGACAAGCCCGGCTCCGAGGAGGAGACGATCCTCTTCGCCGCCATCAGGAAGAAGCTGGCCGTCGACCCCACCTGGTACTCCACCCGCCTGGCACAGGTCAAGGGCGTCACCGAAGAGACCACCACCGGCGTGCACCGCCTTTACCAGATGCACGAGCGCGGCGACCTGCGATTCCCGGCCATCAACGTCAACGACTCGGTCACCAAGTCGAAGTTCGACAACCTGTACGGCTGCCGGCACAGCCTCATCGACGGCCTCAACCGGGCCACCGACATGATGATCGGCGGCAAGACGGCGGTGGTGTGCGGCTACGGCGACGTCGGGAAGGGGTGTGCCCAGAGCCTGCGGGGCCAAGGCGCCCGGGTCATCATCACCGAGATCGATCCCATCAATGCCCTGCAGGCGGCGATGGAGGGTTACCAGGTGACCGTGCTCGAAGACGTTGTGCGCGAGGCGCACTTCTTCGTCACCGCCACCGGCAACGAGGCGATCATCACCGTCGACCACATGGCGGCGATGCGGCACAACGCCGTGGTGTGCAACATCGGCCACTTCGACAACGAGATCGACATGGCCGGCCTGCAGCGCTACCCAGGGATCGAGCACCTGGAGATCAAGCCGCAGGTCGACCTGTGGACGTTCCCCGACGGCCATGCCGTGATCGTGCTGGCCGAGGGCCGGCTCATGAACCTCGGGTGCGCCACGGGTCACCCGAGCTTCGTGATGTCGTGCTCGTTCTCGAACCAGGTGCTGGCCCAGATCGAGCTGTTCAACCACACGGACCGTTACCCCGTGGGCGTGTACACGCTGCCCAAGGTCCTCGACGAGAAGGTCGCGGCCGCCCACCTGCCGGCACTGGGGGCCAAGCTCACCTCCCTCACCGACCGCCAGGCCGACTACCTCGGTGTCGCCCCCGAAGGCCCGTTCAAGTCGTCCCACTACCGCTACTGAGCCTCTACCGGGACTTACTCGGCGCCAGGCGCGGCCGGCCCGAACCAGGACACTCCGTCCCAGAACTCGACGGTGGCCGCCAACGCGGCCACCCAGTCGGCGTGATGGATCACGGGAACGGCCTCGAACCTGAAGTAGGGCGCCCAGACAGCCCCCCTCACTCCGCTGCGTTGCCCCCGACACGGAGTATGCGCCCGCCGTCAACGCAAGGGCGCGAGGCGCCCGGGACCGTGAGCTGCCTGCGCCACTGGGTCGGGCGACCTCGACGACCACGCCCCGGCTCCATGGGCATCTGGTCGGTGCTCGGCCGGCGGCGGGGCGAAACCTCGGCTCTTCCGGCCCAGCCGCCATGCCGGGGGAAGGGCTGGGGGCCGGTGCCGGTGCCGGTGCGTTCGGCTCTGCTTGCGCGGCCGCCCGGCTGCCGGCCACAACTCTGTGACACCCCCGGCGTAGAACCGCGGGCGTGCTCTCGCTGCTGCTGTCGCTCCTGCTTCCCGCCCGGTGCGCCGTGTGCGACGGGGCGGGCGCGCCCCTCTGCCCTGTGTGCATGGCCGCCCTCCGGCCGGCACCGCCCGGCGCCGTCACCGCCCTCGTGGCCTACGACGGCGCCGGGCGGACGCTGGTGACGGCGCTCAAGTACCGCAACCGCCGCGCCGTGGTCGGCCTGCTCGGCACCGCTCTGGCCCAGCGGGCCCCGCCCGGCATGGATGTCGTCACCTGGGCGCCCACGACGGCTGCCCGCCGCCGCGAACGGGGTTTCGACCAGGCCGAGCTGTTGGCCCGCGCCGTTGGGCGCTGTCTGGGCGTGCCCTGCCGTGCCCTCCTCCGGCGGTTGCCCGGACGGGCGCAGACGGGGCGGGGGCGCGCCGCCCGCCTCGCCGGGCCCCGGTTCACGGCCCGTGGGGCCGTCCGGGGCCGCGTGCTCCTCGTGGATGACGTCGTCACCACGGGGGCCACCCTTCGGGCGGCGGCCGGGGCCCTGCGGGCCGGCGGTGCGTGCGAGGTCGTGCCGGTGGCGGTGGCGGCGACGCCGAGGCCGGTGGCACGAGTGCTCGATTAGGGTGCCGCGTCTGGACAGGGCGGCCCAGGGGGTGCGATGGACATCACGGTGAGTAGTCGGCAGGTCCCCGTCTCGGCGGCGTTGCGCGCCGCCGTCGAGGAGAAGGTCTCCCGGCTCAGCCGCTTCGTCGACGAGCTCGACCGCGCCGAGGTCCACTTCGCCGAGCAGCGCAACCGGCGCAGCGCCGACCGCGAGGTTTGCGAGGTGACGTTGCTCGGCGGAGGGCACCGGGTCAGGGCCAAGGTCACGGCCGCGGACCCCTTCGCCGCCGTCGACGCCGCGGTGGCCAAGCTCGAGCACCAGCTCCACCACCTGAAGAGCAAGCTGCTCACCCGCCACCAGGGGCGCCGGCGCGCCGGCGCCGGCGACGGCGAGGCGGCGGCGGCCACGGCGGGCGGGCCGGCCGGGACGGGAACGGCCGAAGCTGGCACCGCGGCGGCCGCCGCGGGCGAGGCGCCCACCGTCGCCGCCGGCAGCGACGAGGGGCCCGAGCGCTTTCCGCTGGTGGTGGGCGTGGC
>JBIOZN010000016.1:0-4894 GCA_044871175.1 Acidimicrobiales bacterium
TGGAGGCGACGCCGTCGTAGGTGGTTCGCAATCCGTCGGGATGGGCGATCACGACGACGAGGCGACCGGCGACGGCCCCGGCGAAGGTGACCCGGCCGGGAGCCGACGCGCGCACCGGCAGTCCGGGTTCGGTGGCGTAGTCGATGCCCCGGTGGCCCGGCCCGTACGGGTGCAGCGGGGCACGGAAATGCTCGACGATGGGCCCGGCCACCGGGGCCTGATAGGTGAGCTCGGCCTCGTCGGCAACGACGGGGGTGGCGAGGCCGACCATGACGGCGAGCACCGTCAGGGCGACGAGCAGCGTGATGGCAATCGTGCGGGCCAGCCGCAGCGCGGCCGCCCTTCGGGCGCAAGATGGACGCAAGCCGTGCACACCGGCTCCTTGGAAGCGCGTGGGAGAACCAGGCGAGCGTGCGCTCGCGATCACACCGGCCGGGGCGAGGGCCGTTCGACAGAGTCGACGCTTCGGGCCGCGTCGGCGCATGCCGACCGGGGAGGTGGCGAAGGTGGCCCGCTCCCGGGTGGCGGCTGCTCAGGCCCGTGGATGGGTCTGCTCGTACACCGATCGCAGCCGTTCCCGGCTGACGTGGGTATAGACCTGCGTCGTGGCCAGGTTGGCGTGGCCCAGGAGTTCTTGGACGGCGCGTAGGTCGGCGCCGCCGTCGAGCAGATGGGTGGCGTAGCTATGGCGAAGGGCGTGGGGATGCGTCGGCACCGGCGACCGCCGGTCGAGAAGGCGACGCACGTCGCGCGGCGTGAGCCGATGCCCTCGCTGGTTGAGGAACAGGGCGTCGGGCGGCGATCCTGCGGTGCAGAGCGCCGGCCGGTGCCGCAGCCAGGCCTCGACGGCGGCGGAGGCCGGGACGCTGATGGGCACCTGGCGCGTTTTCGCGCCCTTGCCCAGGACGCGTACGTGCCGCCGGGCGAGGTCGATGTCGTCGGCCGCCAGGCCGCAGAGCTCGGCCACGCGCAGACCGCTGCCGTACAGCAGCTCGAGCACGGCGTCATCGCGCCGGCGCAATGCCTCGGACCGAGCCACGGCGCGCGTGTCCTGACCGCCGCCCACACCCCCGTGGCCGCCGCCCGCGTGAGCCGCACCAGGATGCTGAGCGCCTGAACCGCCGCCGAGGGCGATGGGACGGGCGGCCGGGTTCGGGCCGTCGAGCACCGTGGCCAACTCGCTGGCCGAGAGCACTCGGGGCAGTCGGGAGTCGCCTCGGGGCGCGCTGAGGCCGCGCGTAGGGTCGTCGGGGCGGAGGCCGGCCCGCCGGGCCCACGCAAAGTAACGGCGAAGCGCCGACGCCTTCCGGGCGATGCTGCGCCGGGCCAAGCCGCGCGTCGTGAGGTGGGCCAGGTAGCGCCGAAGCGTGACCCGGTCGATGGCCGCCGGGTCGTGGTGACCGAGACGGGCGGTCCAGGTGATGAATCCGTCGACGTCGCGGCGATACGCCGCCACCGTGCTCGACGCCACGGCCGTGAGGGAGCGCTCGAACTGGTCGACGTGCCAGCCCATCGGGGCGACCCTAGTGACGCCCGGTGCGAGCGGTCGGGACACCAGAGCCTGGTCATCGCGCACCTTCGGCCCGCTCGAACCACCCGCCCGTGCGTTCGAGCCAGCCCGACTGCTCGAGCCGCCCGACGCTCACGGCCACTTCGGCGAGCGGCCGCCCGGCGGCGGCGACGACCTCGTCGAGCGTCAGTGGGTCGGCGCCGAACAGCTCGAGCACCTCGGCGTCGATCGGGTCGTCGGGCTGGCGCGCTCGCCGCCGACGCGTCGCGGGCGCGTCGGTGGCCAGCCCGAGAGCGACCAGCACGTCGACGACGTCGCGCACGGGCGCGCAGCCATCGGCGATGAGCTGGTTGGTGCCGGCCGCCGCCCGGTTGCGCACCGAGCCCGGGACGGCCATCACCGGCACGCCACGCGTGATGGCGGCATCGACGGTGACCAGTGAGCCCCCCGCCTGGCGGGACTCGACCACGACCACGATCTCGGCGAGGGCGGCCAGGATGCGGTTGCGGAGCGGGAACCGCCAGCCCTCGGGCGCCGCTCCGGGTGGTGCCTCGCCGACCAGGACGCCCCGCTCGGCCACCGCCGCCCACAGCCGCTCGTGTTCGCGTGGGTACGGGATGTCGAGACCGCTGCCGACAACGCCGATCACGGGGGTGCCGTCGCCGGCGGCGAGCGCCCCGCGATGGGCGGCGCCGTCGATGCCCCGAGCGAGGCCGGACACGACCCGTACTGCGGCGTGGGCGAGGGCGCCTCCGAGTTCGACGGCGGTAGCCCGACCAGCGGCCGTGGCGTTCCGGGTGCCGATGACCGCGACCCGGCGCCCGTCGAGAGCCGCGAGGTCGCCCCGGACGAACAGCACCGCGGGTGGGTCGGGGTCGGCGGCCAGGTGTGGGGGATATCCAGGCCGGCCCAACAGCCAGACGGCCATGCCCGCCTGCTGGCACCGTTGGAATTCCGCCCCCGGGTCGCAGGCCCGAGCGGCGGCGGCCCAGCGCTGGGCCACGGCGCGCCGCTGGGCGTCGGTGCGGCCCAGGCGGGCGGCGAACCAGGGGTCGTCGAGCAAAGCGTCGCCGCGGGCGAGGAGCTCGACCGCCGGCACGGGCCCGTGGCGCATCACGAGCCGGCGGAGGCGCGCGGGGGTGATGCCGGGAAGCTGGGCCAGGACGGTGGCGGCCGCCAGTTCGTCGTCGGTGGGCGCTTGTCCGAGCGGGTCGGTGGGCCCGAGGCCGGGCAGGCGGAGGGGCGCGATCTCGGTCATGCAACCGCCCGCCCTGGCCCGGGGTCGACGCGAAGCTGGATCGCCGTGGCGATCGCGCCTTCGTCGACCAGGTCGGTGCCGTCGTCTCGCAAGTCGATCAGCGTGCGCGCCACGCGGCGGACCCGATGCAGCCCACGAGCCGACAGGCGGCCCAGCTCGAGCTGGCGGCGCAGCAGCGCCCGGGCTCGATCGTCGAGCGGGGCCAGCTCGTCGAGTCGGTGCGCGGGCAGCTCGGCGTTGGTGCGCAAACCCCGGGTGGCGGCCCGGGCTCGGGCCCGAGCGACGCGCGCCGCCACGACGGCCGTGGGCTCGCCCCGTTCTCGTCCCAGCAGCTCGTCGACCCCCGGCCGGTGCACCTCGATGCGCAGGTCGAATCGGTCGAGCAGCGGGCCGGACATCCGCCGCTGGTAGCGGAGGCGTGCGGCATCGGCGCAGCTGCACGCGCCCGGGGGACCGCCATGACCGCACGGGCACGGGTTCATGGCGGCGACGAGCACGAAGCGCGAAGGAAACTCGATGCTCGCCTTGGCGCGGGTGACCCGTACCACCCCCTCCTCGAGCGGCTGGCGCAGACCCTCGAGCACGACGCTAGAGAATTCGCCCATCTCGTCCAGGAAGAGAACTCCGCCGTGGGCACAACTGATCTCGCCAGGGCGCATGGCCCCGGTGCCGCCGCCGACGAGCGACACGATTGACGCCGTGTGGTGCGGCGCTCGCAGGGGGGGCCGAACCAGCAGGCCACCGGGTGGCAGCGGGAGCCCGGCGGCGGAGTGGATCATCGTCGTTTCGAGGGCGTCGGCCGGGTCGAGCGGGGGCAGCAGGCCGACGAGCCGGCGCGCCAGCATCGTCTTGCCCGACCCCGGAGGGCCGACCAGGAGCAGGTGATGGCCACCGGCGGCGGCGACCTCGATGGCCGTGCGCGCCACGGTGTGGCCCCGGACGTCGGCCAGATCGGGCTCGGGCAGCGGCGGGGCGGCGGGCGGGGCGGCGGCGGGCGGCGGCCAGGGCTGCTCGTCGCGCAAGACGGCCACGAGCTCGGCCAGGGTGGCCACGCCCCGCACGTCGGGGGCGACCAAGCGGCCCTCGGCCTCGCAACCGGCGGGCACCACGACCACGGGTGCGTCGAGGGCGGCCACGAGAGGGACGATGCCGGGGACCCGGCGCACACTGCCGTCGAGACCGACCTCGCCGACGAAGCCCAAACCCTGGAGCGCGGCGGCGGGCACGACCTCACTGGCGACGAGCACGCCTACGGCGATGGGCAGGTCGAGCCCGGGGCCGCCCTTACGCACGTTGATGGGAGCGAGGTTGACGGTGATGCGATGCGAGGGCCACGCGAAATCGCTGGAGAAGAGGGCGGCGCGCACCCGGTCACGCGCTTCGCGACAGGCCTCGTCGGGCAGCCCGACGACGCTGAAGGCGGGCAGGCCCGGGCCGATGTGGACCTCGACTTGGACGGGCTGGCCGCGAGCACCGAGGAGGGTGGCAGACGGGACGATGGCGAGCACGGGCTTCCCCTGGCGAGCGGGCGCGCCGGTACCGGACCGACGGGCGGCGGGAACGGGGGGAAGCGAGATCAACTCTACGCCAGGGGTGTGACACTCGCAGGTCCCTGGTTGAGTGCACCCACCGATCTGGTTGGCGTCCTGGCGCGGCCGATCGCGCTTCCGTACGCGCTAGTCGGGCGCCTGCGCCCGTTCATCGCGTAAGAAGCATGCGCCGAGGGACGGCCGGCGGGCGGCAGGCGGCGGGCGTCGGTCGCGTCGACGGTGGCCCACCGACTCGGGGGCGCCTGGGCCGAACGACCATGCCGGCCTTCGGCGAGGGGCAATGGGAGACTGGGAGCCGTGCCCTCCGGCCGCCGTCGTCGCCTCTCGGTCGCGGCCGGTGTGGTCGGCGCGCTGGTGGGCGTGGCCGTCATCGTCGGCTGCGGTGCTGACCGCCCAGCGCCGTCGGGCGAGCAGCGTTTCTGTGCCGAGCTGTCCGGAGCCGAGACCGAACTGACCGCTGACGCCGTCTCCGACCCGGCCGCCGCCGCCGCCGTGGCCGACCGGTTCGCTCAGCTGGGCGAGCTCGCGCCCGCCGACATCCGCGACGAGTGGGGTGCCCTGACGGGCCTCTTCCGC
>JBIOZN010000017.1:0-5142 GCA_044871175.1 Acidimicrobiales bacterium
CACGACCGCCCCCACCACCACCACCACGGCGCCGGTGGACGTCAACGCCCTGCCCGAGATCCTCGCCCCCGGCGTCACCGCCCCGCCGACGTCGGCGGCACCGGGCGACACCACCACCACGACGACCGCGCCCCCCGCTCCGCCCGTGTCCACCCGGATCCGCCAGGTGAACCTCGACCAGGCCACCGTCGTACGCGCCACCGAGCCGACGGCCCAGACCACCGTCGCCATCCCGCCGGAGTGGCGCACGCCCATCCTCGACGGCCTGCGCGACGTGCTCGTCGGCAGCGGCACGGCCAGCCGCGCCTTCGCCGGCTTCCCCCTCGACCAATACCCGCTGGCGGGCAAGACGGGCACGGCCCAGGACGTCAGCAAGCTCACCAACAAAGACAGCTCCCTCTTCACCGCCTTCGGGCCGCTCTACGCCGACCAGCAGTTCACGGTGACCGCCGTGCTCGAGGAGGCCGGGTTCGGGGCCGATGCCGCCGCTCCCGTCGTGCGCTACATGTTCGAAGCCCTGCTCGGGGACACCCTGCCCGAGCCCCAGGACGCCGAGCCCCTCGACCCCGACCAGCCCGTCGCCGGGGTGCTGCCGCCGCTCGCGGACGTGGCCATTACCACCGACGGGGGCCGCGACTGATGAGCCTCGCCCCCCCGAAGGCCCCCCACCTCAGCCGGCTCGACCGGGACCCCACGGCGCCCCGTTACCACGTCGACTGGGTGCTCGTCGCCGTCACCGTCGCCCTCGCCGGGATCGGCCTGGTGGCGGTGTACTCGGCCAAGTACCAGGTGTACGTGGACGCGGGCGTGGACCCCTGGGTGCTGGTGAAGCGCCAGGCCATCGCCATTGCCCTGGGCAGCGTCGCGATGGTCGTCGCCATGCTGGTCGACTACCGCCGCCTGCGCGACCTGGCCCTGCCCCTGTACGCCGTCACCACCGTCGCCCTCGCCCTGCTCATCCCGCTGGCCCGCGAGAACAACGGGGCCAAGGCGTGGTTCGACATCGGCAGCTTCCAGCTGCAGCCCGCCGAGTTCGCCAAGGTGAGCCTCATCCTGCTGCTGGCCGCCTACGCCGCCAGCCGGGGGGCGCCGCTGCACTTCGGCCAGTTCCTCACCGCCCTCGTCATCGTGGGCGTCCCCCTCGGCCTGGTGCTGTTGCAGCCCGACCTCGGCACGGCCATGGTGCTGGTGGCCATCGGCATGGGCATGCTGCTGGTGGCCGGCGCCCAGCCCCGCCACATCGCCCTCGTGACGTTCCTGGCCATCGCCTCGGTCACCGTCATCGTGGGCACGGGCAAGCTCAGCACCTACCAGTACCAGCGCCTCACCGCCTTCGTGGGCGTCGCTCAGCAGTCGCAGCGGGCCGACGGCAAGCCCATCGAGAACGACGTCGTGCGCCACGTGGACGCGGCCCAGACCGCCATCGCCACCGGAGGCACCCGGGGCACGGGCTTCCTGAAGAACAACATCACCGGCGGCGGGTTCGTCCCCGAGCAGCAGACCGACTTCATCTTCGCCACGGTCGCCGAGCAGTTCGGCCTGATCGGCGGTGCCACCCTGCTCGGCCTCTACGCCGTGCTGGTGTTGCGCCTGTGGCGCATCGCCCAGATCGCTCGGGACATGGCGGGCACCCTCGTCGCCGTCGGCGCCCTGTCCCTGGTGGTGTTCCAGGTGTTCCAGAACGTGGGCATGACGATGGGGATCATGCCGGTCACCGGCATCCCGCTGCCCCTGGTCAGTTACGGGGGCTCGGCCACCGTGGCCTACCTCGGCCTGATCGGGATCGTGCAGAGCGTCCACATGCGCCGCCTGCTGCCCTAGCCGCCGCCGACCCCCGTGGGGCGCCCGACCAGGCGCGTTAACCTGGGCCGAACATGCCTTCCATCTGGCCACGGCTCGAGCCGCTCCTGGCCCAGGTGCAGAAGCCGGCCCGCTACATCGGGTGCGAGGACGGCGCCCAGACCCCCCAGCACGCGCCGGGTCGGGTTGCGTGGCTGCTGACCTACCCCGACACCTACGAGATCGGCCTGCCCAACCAGGGGCTGCAGATCCTGTACGAGATCCTGAACGAGCGCGACGACGCCGTGGCCGAGCGCGCCTACGCCCCTTGGGGTGACCTCGAGACCCTCCTGCGAAGCCACCGCCTGCCCCTGTTCAGCGTCGACACCCACCGGCCCGCCGGCGACTTCGACATCGTCGCCTTCAACCTGTCGGCCGAGCTCGTGTACACCAACCTGCTCAACTGCCTCGACCTGGCCGGGGTGCCGGTGCGGGCGGACGAGCGCGGCGCCGAGCACCCCTTGGTGGGCGCCGGCGGGCACTGCACCTACAACCCCGAGCCGCTGGCCGACTTCGTCGACTTCTTCGTGCTGGGCGACGGCGAGGAGGTCGTCTCCGAGATCACGGCGGTGGTGGGGGAGTGGAAGGCGGCGGGGAGGACGGCGGGCAGCCGCTCGCACGTGCTGCGTGAGCTCAGCCACGTGGTCGGCGTCTATGTGCCGGCGATGTACGAGGTCGCCTACCACGGGGCCGCCCTGGCCGCGGTCACCCCTCGCTATCCCGACGTGCCCGCCCGGGTCGAGAAGCGCACGATCGCCGATCTCGGCTCCTGGCCCTACCCCAAGCGCCCCCTCGTCCCGCTCACCGAGGTCGTGCACGACCGCCTCAGCGTCGAGGTGTTCCGGGGCTGCACCCGGGGCTGCCGGTTCTGCCAGGCGGGGATGATCACCCGCCCGGTGCGGGAGCGGCCGGGCGAGCAGGTGCGCACCATGGTGCGCGAGGGCCTCAAGCGCACGGGCTACGACGAGGTGAGCCTCACCTCGCTGTCCACGGCCGACTTCTCGGGGGTCGAGGGCGTGGTGGCCGACACCGTGAACGCCACCGACCTGTGCGGGCCGGTGTCGGTGAGCCTGCCCAGCCTGCGGGTCGAGGCCTTCACCGTGGGGGTGGCGGCCCAGATCGGCAAGGGCCGCCGCAGCGGGCTCACCTTCGCCCCCGAGGCCGGGTCGTGGCGGCTGCGCCTGGTGATCAACAAGCTCATCCTCGAAGAGGACCTGTACGGCGCAGTGGAGTCGGCGTACTCGCAGGGCTGGACGCGGATGAAGCTCTACTTCCTCACCGGCCTGCCCACCGAGGCCGACGACGACACGCTGGGCATCGCCGAGCTGGCCCGCAACTGCGTGGCCATCGGCAGGCGGTACACGAACCGGGCGTCGGTCACCGCGTCGATCGGCGGGTTCGTGCCCAAGCCCCATACGCCGTTCCAGTGGTTCGGGCAGAACACCGTGGCCGAGCTGCAGCGCAAGATCGGCCTGCTGCGCAGCGCCACGGCCAAGGCCAAGGGCGTGCAGCTCAAATGGCACGACCCGCGAGCCACCCTGGCCGAGGGCATCGCCAGCCGGGGCGACCGCCGGATCGGGGCCGTCATCGAGCGGGTGTGGCGGGCGGGGGGCACGTTCCAGGAGTGGAGCGAATGCTTCGACGTCGACCGCTGGTACGAGGCCATGGCGGCCGAGGGCCTCGAGCTGGACTGGTACGTGCACCGGCACCGGCACGAGGACGAGGTGCTGCCCTGGGGCCACATCTCGGCGGGACTGCACCCCGACTTCCTGTGGCAGGACTGGCAGGCGGCCCTGGCGGCCTCGGGAGTGGAGGACTGCCGGTGGACGCCCTGCTACGACTGCGGCGTGTGCACCGGCTACGGAATCGAGCACGTGGTGGCCTCGGCCGTGCCGCCCGCCGGTGGCAGCCAGGGCACGGGCCAGGACCGGTCTCGTGGCGGCGAGGTGCCGGTCACGCTGCTGACGCCCCCCGGGCGACGGGGGCCGGAGCGGGCGGCGGTGGCCGTCGGCGCCGTCGGGAGCGACATCGCCGTCGGGCCCGACGTCGCCTTCAGGGCGGGGCGGTAGCGGCCGTGCGCCTCCGGGTCCGGTTCACCAAGCTCGGCAAGGTGCGCTTCACCAGCCACCGTGACGTGGCTCGCATCTGGGAGCGCGCCTTGCGGCGGGCCGCCCTCCCCGTGGCCTACACCGAGGGGTTCTCTCCCCGGCCGCGGCTGTCGTTCGGCCTGGCCCTGTCCACCGGCCACGAGTCCCTGGGTGAGTACCTCGACGCCGAGTTGGCCCTCGACCCCGGCGCCGTCGAGCTCGACGCCCTGCCCGGGCGTCTCAGTCCGTGCCTCCCCGTGGGGATCGACGTCGTGGCGGCGGCGGCGCTCGCTCCGGGGACGCCGTCCCTGCAGGCCGACGTCACCAGCTGCACGTGGGCCATCGAGCTCGACGGCGTGTCGCCGCTCGTGGCCGCCGAGGCCGTCACGCGCGCCCTCGACGCCCCGGCGTTGGTGGCCACCGCCCGGCGCAAGGGCGGCGAGGTGCTGGCCGACCTGCGGCCGGGCATCCACGAGCTGGCCGTCGAATCTGGCGCGGCCACGCCACTCCTGCACGCCCGCCTCGCCGCCCAGCCCCACAGCGTCCGGCCCTCCGACCTCGTCGCCGCCATCCTGCCGGGCAGCGGGGAGCGGCGGGTGGTGCGCACCCACCAATGGATCGAGACCGACGGCGCGAGGCGTGAGCCCCTCGAGGCCCCCGACGCGACGTCACTGGCGCGCATGCCGACGGTGTGCGCATGAGAAGGGAACCCGATGTCCGACGCAGCCCCCGACGGCGTCCCTGCCCCCGGCGGCGAACCTCCGGCGCGCAGTAGCGACGCCCCCGGCGCCGACGCGGCGGCCTCCTCCTCGCCGGAGGAGACCGGTGAGGGCGCGCGCAACGGCCGGCGGCGACGCGGCACGCGCGGCGGCCGGGGGCGCAACCGCACGCGACCGGCTGGTGCCGAACCCGGCGCCAGCGCCCCCGAGTCGCCGGCCGGAGGCGGCGCCGTGGCCGATGCCGGTGCTGGTGCTGGTGCTGGTGCGGATGATCCGAGCGCGGTCGAGCTGCCCGAGCGGGCTATCGAGGGCAAGGTGCAGGACCCGGTGGTGGCCGAACAGGTCCTCGTGCGCCGGCCCAAGATCGGCGACACCCGCCCCGCGCCGCCTGGGCCACCGACGCCCGCGCCGGCGCCGGTCGAGCGGGCCCGGCGGCGGGCACCGTCGCCCGACCGGGCGCCGGCCGACGACGACACCGGCGACGGCGAGCGCCGCCG
>JBIOZN010000018.1:0-5300 GCA_044871175.1 Acidimicrobiales bacterium
ACCACGCAGGTGTACACGAAGGTGTCGGCCGAGCGGCTGCGGGCGGTGTACGACGCCGCCCATCCCCGGGCCCTCGGCCGGTAGCCGCGCCGTCTGCCGCCGCGGCTGCCCGTTCGTGTCAGGGAAATGCACCTCTACGGTGCACATCCCTGCCTGAAGCGGGTGGGAGGGGCGCCGGTAGGGTCGGGCCATCAGCCCGCAGTTGCAGCAGATCCTGGCCATGGTGGCCGTGCTGGTGCCGTCGGTCATCCTCCACGAGGTGAGCCACGGCTGGGCGGCGCTGGCCTTCGGCGACGACACCGCCAAGCGGGCGGGACGCCTCACCCTCAACCCGCTGCGACACATCGACCCCTTCGGCACCCTCATCCTGCCCGTGCTGATGTCGGCCGTCGGCTTCGGTGCCCTGGGCTACGCCAAGCCGGTGCCGGTCAACCCCCGTCGCATGCGTGACCCTCGGAACCAGGCGATGTGGACCGCCCTGGCGGGCCCCGCCGTGAACATCGTCCTGGCCGTCGCGGCCGCCCTGGTGCTGCGCCGGGTGCGGCCCGACGGGATCATCGTGATCAACGACCGCATCACCCCCGAACCGCTCTACGTGCAACTGGTGGTGTGGACGGGGATCGTCAACGTGATGCTGGCGGTGTTCAACCTGATCCCGCTGCCGCCCCTCGACGGCTCGGCCGTCGTCGAGCGCCTGCTGCCGGCGCGGTACTGGCCCCGTTACCTGCAGTTGCGCCGCTACTCGATGGTGGTGCTGATCGCCATCTTCTTCCTGGCGCCGCGCGTGTTCTCAGGGATTCTCAACCGAGCCGTCGAGCAGTGGACACGCCTGCTCTAGGCCAGGCGCAACACCTGGCGCGGCGCTTCGTCGGTTCGCTGTCGCGCCGTCCGCCGGCGCCCGCCGACGAGGCCTGGGTGCGCGCCCGCCTGCTGCCCGGCGAGCGCGAGCTGTGGGCGCGCCTCGGCCCCGCCGACCGGCGCCATGCCATCGGCGTCGCCCGTCGGGTCGTCGACGGGCTCGGGCCGGCGGCCGAGCGTCCGGTGGTGGCGGCCGCCCTGCTGCACGACGTGGGCAAGCTCGACGCCGGCCTGGGCACGTTCGGGCGAGTCGGCGCGACGTTGTGGGCGCTGGTGCGCGGCCGGGCGGGCGCGGCCGCCGGGGAGGGGCGGGTGGGGCGCTACCTGCGCCACGACGTCATCGGCGCCGAGCTCCTGAAGGCGGCCGGCAGCGACCCGCTGACGGTCGCCTGGGCGGCCCAACATCACCTGCCACCGGCGCGCTGGACCGTGCCCGTTGCCGTGGGCGCGACCCTCAAGGCGGCCGACGACGACTGACCTCCGACGGTCGGCGGAGGTCAGGCCGGACCGGCGCCGGGGCGATCGGCGGCGCGGGCGGGGGCGATCCTTCGGGGGTCCACCGCGGTCGGGTCGAACGGAGGCGGCGCAGGTGGCCGCTCGAGCACGAGGGTGAGGGGCGGTGACGGCCGGACCGTCACGGGTGGCGTCGAGGGGGGAGCGAGAGGCGGTACCCGCAGCGGGGGTGCGACGGGCCGCAGCGTGGTGCGCGGAAAGAGGGGCGGGACGGGCGCCGGGGGTGCGACGGGCTTCAGGGCGGGTGATGCGGGCGGCGGCGAGGCGGGGGACGTCGCCGGGGGAGCGGCGGCGGGGGCCGCAGCCGGCAGGGCGGCCGGGGGAGCGGCGGCGGGGGCCGCACCCGACAGGTCGGCCGGGGGAGCGGCGGCCCACAGGTCGGCCGGCAGGCCGACCGCAGCCGACAGGTCGGCCGGCAGGCCGGCCGGCACGGCGCCGTTCAGCACGGGCACGGCGGCAAGGGACACGAGCGACGAGACGAGCATCCTGCGCATGGTTCGACCCTCCGTGGTCGTGGGTGGGAGCCCGAACAGTGGCGCGCCCGCCGCCCCTTGTCAACCGGCGGGCAGGAGGCCGATGTTGCGATAGGCCCGTTCGAGGGCCTTGGCCGCCACCGAGCGGGCCTTGTCGGCGCCCTTGGCCAGCAGACGGGCGACTTCGGCGGGGTCGTCGGCCAGCTCGGCGTAGCGCCGCTGCACCGGCGCCAGCAGCGCGACGACGGCCGCGCCGGCAGCGGCCTTGAGCGGCCCGTACTGCTGGTACTCGGCGGCCAGGTCGACCGGGTTGCGTCCCGTGGCGGCGGCCAGGATGGCCAGCAGGTTGGCCACGCCCGGGCGGGTGGCGGGGTCGTACACGACGTCGGTGCCCGAGTCGGTGACGGCCCGCCTGAACTTGCGCTCGATGGCCTCGGGCGGGTCGAGCACCAGCACGGTGCCCTGGGGCGAGTCGGCCGACTTCGACATCTTCCGCGTGGGCTGTTGCAGGTCCATCACGCGGGCACCGGCGGCGGGGATCACGTGCTCGGGCACCACGAATGTCTCGCCGTAACGGGCGTTGAACCGCAGGGCGACATCGCGGGTGATCTCGACGTGCTGGCGCTGGTCGTCGCCCACCGGCACCTGGTCGGTGTCGTGCAGCAGGATGTCGGCCGCCTGCAGTGCGGGATAGGTGAGCAGGCCGCCGGGGATGAGCTCGCCCGGCTGGCGGGCCGCCTTCTCCTTGTACTGCGTCATGCGGGACAGCTCGCCCACCGACACGGTGCACTCCATCAGCCAGGCGCCCTGGCTGTGCTCGGGCAGGTGGCTCTGCACGAACAGCGTGCAGCGGTCGGGGTCGAGGCCGACGGCCAGCAGCATCGTGCCCATGGCGAGGGTCTTGGCGCGCAGGACGGCCGGGTCCTGCGGGAAGGTGAGGGCGTGCAGGTCGACGATGCAGTAGGTGGCGTCGTGCTGGTACTGCATGGCCACCCAGTTCTGGAGCGCACCGAGGTAGTTGCCGAGATGGGTCTCGCCGGTGGGCTGGATGCCGGAGAACACACGCGCCATGGCCGGCAGGGTAGTGAGCCAGCCGTTGCGGCCCCCCTGGTTAGCCTGATGGCATGGACGATCGCGCCCTCATCGCCCGCATCGGCGAGCTCGTGGAGGCCGAGCACGAGTTGGAGAACGCCGCCGGTCGCCACGGCGGGCTGGACGAGGAGGAGCAGGCCCGGCTCGACGAGCTCGGCGTCCAGCTCGACCAGTGTTGGGACCTGCTCCGCCAGCGCCGGGCCCGCCGCCACGCCGGCGAGGACCCCGACGCGGCCGCCGTGCGCGACGAGCGGGTGGTCGAGGGCTACCAGCAGTAGGGCCACGTTCGACGTACCGCCCGCGGCCCCGTGGGCGACAGGCGGCGTCCGGCCATTTCCTGGGCTGCGACCATCCCAGCACGGCGGGCACCAACCTCATGGCCCAGACGGACGCCGCCGAGGACGCCAACGGCGGTGACGCCTTCAACGCGGTCACGATCATCACCTCGGACGTCACCGTGATGCACAAGCACTGCACGGTGCACGCCGCGGCGGCCGATACCAAGACCTACAACCCGGCCGACAGCACCGTGGTCGAGCTCGAGGCGGCCGCTCGGGGTCGCAGCCACGAGATGGCGGGCACGCTGGCGGTGGCGCTCCTGCGGGCCGAGCTCGGCGACGAGGCGAGGCGACGCTGCGCCGGTTGCCGCTCACGACGGCGTCGACGTGCGCTCCCGACACACGGCGGTGTCGGCGCTGGCCGCCTTCCCCGCCTTCCCCGCCTCCCGGGGGACGCTGGAGCGGTTGGCGCGTTGGGGAGCGGTCAGGCTCCGCTCACTTCCCCCGCATCGCCTGCGTGACGCTTGTCGTGACCCCCTCACAACAAGCGTCACGCAAGCGGCGAGAGCCAGCGGAAGCGTGACGCCTCCCACGAACAGGGGGCCCGTGCCTGGCTCCTGCTTGAGCGGCTGAACGGCCCGCGCCGTTTCTCATCGATCCCCCGGCCGGACCTGCTGGGAGGGCGCGAGGATCCCGCGCCCGGAGCAGCCAAGATGGCCATGCGGGCGCCGCGTCTGTTGGCCGCCACCTTCCGGCGTCGCTCGTTCGGACGGCCTCACCGGCACGGTCGCGCTCACCAGGGCCGGCGTCGTCGACGCGCCCAGCGTGACACCCGCCTGCTCCACTCTTGGAGCGCTGACCGCGCCATGATCGCGCCGTGGTGACGGTCGAGGAGGTGGCTCGTTGGGCGATGGATCTACCCGAGGTCACCGAGGGCGAGCGGTGGGGGATGCGCAGCTGGTCGGTCGCCGGTAAGGCCTTCGCTTGGGAGCGGCCGTTCAGCAAGGCCGATCTGCGCCGGTTCGGTTCCACGCCGCCGCCCGACGGGCCCATCCTGGCCGTGCGCGTCGAGGACCTGGCCGAGAAGGAGGCCGTGCTCGCCGCCCGTCCCCGCTCGTTCTTCACCATCCCTCACTTCGACGGGTACCCGGCCGTGCTGGTCCAGCTCAAGGTGGTGACCAAGCGGGACGCGCGCGAGATGCTGCTCGACGGCTGGCTGGCCTGCGCCCCGGGGCCGCTGGCCACCGCGCATCTGGAGCGGGGGCGGCGCCGGCGCCCCTGACCCCTGACCGTTGGCCCACTCCCCTTGCTCGTATGCGACTCGAAAGTGGTCCAGCGCTCGAGCTCAGCCGGCTGAAATCAGGTCCCTTCCCTCGCCGATCACCGGGATATGTGAGCCTGGCCAGGGGCTCGCTCGGGAACAGCTCCCTGACCGCTTCTGGCGATCTGAACATGTCGCCGGCGCTATGGCCGCACCGCTCACCGTCACGAGCCGCTGATGGTCCAGCACCGAGGGCCCGTAGAGGTGTTGCAGGTAGATGAAGTAGGTGAACCCGCGGTGATAGCGCTGCAACCCTTGGGTATCGCCGCGCAGTCCGCGTCCAGCGGTCGTCTTCTTCGCCCGCATCGCCCCGCGCGGGCCGCCCGCACCATTGGATACGGTGCCTGCCGACCGGGGGAAGATGCGGGGAAGGGGTGGCAACGTGGTCTTCGCCATGAGCGGTCTCGAGGGCAAGGTGGCCGTGGTGACGGGCGCCGGGCGGATGCGCTCGATCGGCCGTCCCATCGCCGTGGAGCTGGCACGAGCAGGCTGCGACATCGTGCTCACCGGCACCGGGCGCCCCGTCGAGCGCTACCCGGAGGACGAGAAGGCGGCGGGGTGGCGGGACATCGAGTCGGTGGCCGAGGAGGTGCAGGCCGTCGGCCGCAAGGCGCTGCCGCGCGTATCGGACGTGACCGACTACGACGGCATCGTCGCCCTGCGCGACGAGGTGCTCGCCACCTTCGGTCGGGTCGACATCGTGGTGAACAACGTCGGCGCCGCCCGGGGCGAGGACCGCAAGCCCGTGGTCGACCTCGAGGTGGC
>JBIOZN010000019.1:0-8109 GCA_044871175.1 Acidimicrobiales bacterium
ATTGCGGCGGAGGCGACCCGGCCCCGTGCCCGGAAGACGCCCGGCGCGCTCCTCGCCTACCCCCTGGCCGCCGAGGGCGAGCTCATCGGCGTGCTCGGGGTGGAGGTGCTCGAGGCCCGGCGGGACTGGACGAGCGACGAGATCAACACCACCCACCTCCTCGCCGACGTGATCGCCAACGCCATGGCCAAGGCGCGGGTGGACGAGGCGTTGCGGGCCAGCGAGGCCCGCTTCCGGCTGCTGGCCGAGCAGGCGGCCGACGTCGTCACCCTGGCCGGCCCCGAGGGTGACCTGCGGTACCTGTCGCCGTCGATCCGCGAGCTGCTCGGCTACGAGCCCGAGGACCTCCTCGGCGCCCGGCTCCTCGACCTGGTGCACCCCGACGACCAGGACCGTGTGCGCCACGCCATGGGTGAGCTCGGTGAGTTGGAGCTGTTCAGCCAGGAGATCCGACTGGCGCGCCACGACGGCAGCTGGCTGTGGGTGGCCAACTCGGGGCGGGCGGTGCGCAATTCCGAGGGCCGGCTGGTGGAGGTGCGCGGCAGCCTTCGCGACGTCAGCGAGCGCAAGCGGCTGGAGGCCGAGCTGGCCCGGCGGGCCACCCACGATCCCCTCACCGGCCTGGCCAACCGGGCGCTCCTGGCCGAGCGGTTGGAGCGGTCCTCGCCGGCCGACGAGGGCCTGTGCCTGCTGCTCATCGACCTGGACGGGTTCAAGGCGGTCAACGACCAGCACGGCCACACCGCCGGCGACCAGACATTGCAGGTGATCGCCAGCCGCCTGCGCCAGGTCGTGCGCCCGGGCGACCTCGTGGCCCGCTACGGGGGCGACGAGTTCATCGTCGTGTCGGACGGGATCAACGTCCCCGCGGCCATCGCCCTCGGCGACCGGATCGTGGCCTCGCTGTCGCGCCCCATCGTGGTGGACGGCCTGGCCGTCATACTCGGAGCCAGCGTGGGTGTGGCCGTGGCCGACGGTCGGGGCATCGCCGCCGACCGGCTGCTGCGGGCGGCCGACTCGGCCATGTACCGGGCCAAGCGGGAGGGCAAGGGCACGGTGCGGCTGGCCGCCGTGCGCGCCTGACGCGCCGGCGTCCAGCGGGGGCGGTCGGTCGGGACGGTCCCTAGGCTGGGGGCCATCACGCACTACGAGCGGCTGGGAGTGGCGGCCACGGCCACCACCGAGGAGATCCGAGTCGCCTATCGGCGCCGCGCCCGCCTCGCCCATCCCGACGTGGCCGGTGCGAGGGGCGGCGCGAGTGGCGGTGCGAGTGGTGCCGCCGGCGCGGTCGGTGCGGCCGCCGAGATGGCGGCCCTCAACGAGGCCTGGCGTGTCCTCAGCGACCCTGCCCGGCGCCGGGCGTACGACCTCAGCCTGCGGGCCCCTCGGGTGGGCGCGAAGCCATCGCCGGCGACCCCGCCCGATGGGCTCGACGCCGACGACGATCCCGATCCCGACGGTGAGCTGGTACCCCTGGGTCACCCGGTCGGCCGGGCCGGCTTCTTCACCGGACTGCCGTGGCTGATCGTGCTGGCGGCGCTGGCCGTCATCTTCGTCTTCACCGCCTACGCCGCCCGCGGCCCGGATCGACGCGGCGAGCTCGACGGGCTGGTACGCCCGGGGGACTGCGTGCGTCTGCTCGCCGGGCACCCGGCCGCCGAGGCGCGCTGCGACGAGGCCCACGACGCCATCGTCGCCACGGTCGCGGCCACCGAGCAACCCTGCCCCGACGACACCGAGGCGGCGCTCGGTCCGGTGGGCTCGCCCCGCCTGTGCCTGCGCCCGGGCTGAGGGCGGGGGCTTGCTAGGCTGGCCGCCAGCACGGGCGATTAGCTCAGTTGGAAGAGCGCCACGTTCACACCGTGGAGGTCACGCGATCGAGGCGCGTATCGCCCACCACGAAAGCCCACGTCACAACGGGCACAGGGCCCTCCTGGCGACCGCGAAGGCGATCTCTCAGTCCGAGGCGTGGCGAACCCGGCAACGACGGGTGTTCGCATCGGCCAGGCATGCATGGTGAGGCGACGGCGATCCGGGCCATCAAGGTCATCATCGAGGCGACGCAGGATGAGGCCATCCGGGCACGAGAGGCCATCGCGCGGGCGCCGTCTCCCGACCAGGATCACGATGGCGACTGCCCCGTCCCCTGGTCGACGATCGCGACTGCCCGCACCGACCTCCATGTCGACGAAGCGGCCGAACGGCAAGAGATGGTCGGGGCTGATCGCCGAGCCGGTGACGACCTGCCAGCACGTCGTCGGTGGTCAGGGCTGTGGTCAGTGCTGCCGGCGTTCCGCCCTGGCCTCCTCGATCGCCCTCACTGCGGCATCAGGGCGGGGCGTGCTGATCGTTGACCGACCGTCCGCTGGTGAGGATGAGGCGCAGCGCCGGGCCGGTGCGCAAGGTCAGCATCAACCCGCGCCGAGGCGTCCAGTAGAAGCCCCACCACCCCCACGGCGGCGAAGGCACCGGGGTTGCGGCCGCTTCGGCGATCCGGGCGATCGGGTAGCGGAACCGGGGCCGACCAAACACGCCGAAATGGACGGCGACGCCGTTGGGCCCGGCGGTTGTTCGGACGCTGGCCGCCATCACCAGGCTCACGAACAACGCGACGAGGATGATCCCGACCGGGATGATGAAGCCGGGAGCCCAGAACGTACCCTTCGATGTCATGCCCATGGCCATGAGGGGCACCGCGACCGCGGTGGTCAGCCAGATCGCCGGCCAGTTGGTCCAACGGCCGGAGTAGACGGAATGGGCACCGGTGGCGGTCACGAGAGCTCCCTCACGAGTTCGATCAGTTGGTCGCGGTCGAGCCCGTTGGCCTGACCGATCGCGATGAACCGGTTGGCCGCCTTCACCACCGCAGAGGGCGGCGACGTCGTGCGGGCGACCCTCACGCCCCGGCCGCGACGGAAGTCGAGCACGCCGGCGTCGCGCAGCTGCCGGTAGGCCGCCAGCACGGTGTTGCGGTCGACCGACAACGCGTCGCCGAGCTCAGCGGCCGGCGGGAGGTGATCACCGATCGTCAACTGGCCCGTGGTGATGGCTCGCCGGACGGACGTGACGATCTGCTCTCGCAGCGGGATCGGCGAGTGGAGGTCGATCGTCCAGATCATGATACTATTGAAACTAGCACCATACGGCGATACCTGGCAAGGTGGCGTGCACCTCCGTAGGTGGGATCCTGGTGCGGCGCGTTCAGGATCCGCATCAATTCGCGTCGCAGGCCCGGATAGAGCGGTCGGCGAAAACGACGAGCAGCCTGGCCGTCGGGATCGGCGAACGGTTGCCGGGTCGACACCGAGACGCCGGCCGACGATCACCAGGAGCGGCCCACGGCCAAGCTGCAAATCTCCCACCGTTAAAGCCGTGTACAGCCTGAAACGCAGGCAAGTCCTGGTATCGCGCTGGGTCCACGACGTCACCGAGCCGCTTTGTCCAGCCGGGCCCGCGCCGCGTCCATCCCTTGAACGACGGGTGGTCGGAGATGTAACGGGCAGCCATCTGGTTACATCTTTGGTTAGTGAGGAATGCCGTCACCGGTAGCCGAGAACGACACGTGGCGAGCTCGCGGGAAAAGACAGTCGGTAAGCGTCACTCCGGCGTCCGCCCGGATAGTGCGTTGCAGTCCGGCCGCTATCTCCCGATTTCACGAACTTCGTCGACCACTCCGCCGTTCCTGGGCAAGGGCCGGGGATCGAGGGCGTGCGGGACGCTTGTGCCGGCATCCTCGCCGGATCGTCGGCTCTCACGTACACGGTGGAGGACATCATCGCCGTCGACGACCGAGTTGTGACCCGCGGGACCGGCGTCGGGACGCACGACGGTGAGCTGTGGGGAACTTCGCCGACCGGGAACAAGATCAACGGGCACGGCATCACGATCAACCGCTACGAGGACGGCAAGATCGTCGCTGTGGTTTCCCGTCCGGCACGGCCGCGACGCGCAGGGACGAAGAGAGCGAGAAAAGGTGTTGACATCTGGTCGAACATGTGTTCGACTAGGTGCATGCGTACGGAGGCGCCGCGGATGGTCGAGATCATGGAGGTCGAGGGGCGGCTCGCGTCCTTGGCGGGCGTCATTGCCGCCGCTACCGCCGAGCAGGTCGAGCTGATCGCCGGGGCGTTGCAGTCGGAGGCGTGGCACGGGGCCGGCATCGTGTCGCCCGAGCAGTGGGTGGGGCTGCGCTGCGGTGTGAGCCCCGCACATGCTCGGCGGCTGGTGGCGGCGGCGCGGGGCCTCGCCGAACTGCCGCTCGTGCAAGCCGCCTTTGCCGTAGGTGAGCTCACCGAGGACCATGTGGCCGAGATCGTGCGCGCGGGCACCACCGCCACCCACGACGACCAGGTCGTCGACCTGGCTCGTGAGGCCACGGTGACCCAGCTGCGCAAGGGACTGTCGTTCGTCCCTCGTGCCGAGCCCGCAGCGCGGGCGCCGTCGGCGCCCGACGCGCCCGCGCCCGACGCCCAATCCTCCGCTTGCGCCACAGCGCCGAAATGCGAGCGCGAAAGGCGGGCACCGGTTCGCGTGTCGTTCGGCTACGACGACGACGGCACCTGGTGGCTCAACGGGCGGCTGCGGGCCGAGGACGGTGCGCTCATCGAACGGGCCCTGGTGGCCGGTCGTGATGCCGTGTTCCGCGATCGTCACGCCGAACAGGGCGACGGTGCCGTATCGACAGACGTGTCATGGGCCGACGCGCTGGTGCGGGTCGCCCATGCCGCCTTGGACGGCCTCGACCCCTCCACCGCCGCCGGCCGCCCGCCCAGCCACCGCTATCAGGTCATCGTCCATCTGCACCCGGACGCCGGCGTCACGCGCGTCCACGAGGGCCCCGTCCTCTCACCCGATGACGCCGCCCACGTGGCGTGTGATGCCACGGCGCGGGGTTGGTGGCAGCAGCCCGCGGGCCCTGTCAACCTCGGCCGGCGGGCCCGAGTGGTGGACGACAAGCTGCGCACCGTCATCGAGCATCGCGACCAGGGCTGCGTCGTCCCCGGCTGTGGGCAGCGTAGGTGGTTGCGCATCCACCACGTCTGGCACTGGGAGCACGGCGGCCCAACGGACAGCTCCAATCTCGTCAGCCTTTGCGCCGCCCACCACCGCGCGGTGCACGACGGCGAGATCGTGTTGTCGGGCGACCCCGACCGCTATGAGCTCGTCGTCACGGACGCCTCCGGACGCGTCATCGGTCCCTCACCACCCCGGCCCATCGACCGGCCTCTCGACACCCAGCACCAGCGCTACCGGGCGCGCAGCGGTGAACGCGCCGACTGGCGCTGGATGTGGTGGCGCGACCTACCCGACCATGCCGCCTGACATGGCTGCGACATCGGCGGGCGAGCGCGTGCGAGGTGCGACACTGCGTCGATGGACCACCAGGACGCAACACGGGGGCTCGACGGCGTGCGGCAGGTGGCGGCGGCGTGGCGGGAACAGCGCGCCGAGCGCCAGGCCCGCCGGCATCTCGAGCGTGCCGACTTCGACGCACTGCGTGAGGCCAACCTCTGGCTGTCGGTCGTGCCCGAGGACATGGGGGGCCTGTGGCGGGACGTCTCGTCCTCCGCCCGCCCGGTGTGCGAGGCCCTGCGCGGCCTCGCCGGCGCCGATCCCTCGGTCGCGCTCGTGTCCGCCATGCACCCCGCGGTGGTCGCCTTCTGGCTGGCCAGCCCTGACTCGTCCCAGCGGGAGTGGGAGACCCAGCGCCGAGCAGTGTTCGCCAGCGCCGCCGCGGGTGAGCAGTGGGGGACGATCACCTCCGAGCCCGGCAGCGGCGGCGACATCATGCGCACTCGGACGCGCGCCACGCCCGCCGCCGGCGATGGATTCCTGCCCGGCCGTTGCTACGCAGTGACGGGCGATAAGCACTTCGGGAGTGGTTCGGGCATCACGGCGCGCATGGTGACCACGGCCGTGCCCGAAGGCGAGTCCGACCCGACGATCTTCGTGCTCGACGTCCGCAACCGACCGTGGGACGGCAGCGCCGGGCTCCGGCTCACCGCCGAGTGGGACGGCATGGGGATGGCCGCGACCCAGAGCCACGCCATGCGGCTCGAGGCCATGCCGGCCGTGCGCCTGGCGTGGGACGGGCCGCTCGACCCCATCCTGCGGGCGGCGGGTCCCTTCATCGCCTTGCTGTTCACTGCGGTCGTGCTCGGCGTGCTCGACGAAGCCGTCGAGCTGGCGCGGCGGCAGCTGGCGCCCAAGGCCGACGAGCTGCGGGCCTACGAGAAGGTCGAGTGGTGCGGGGCCGAGCGCGACCACTGGCTGGCCGTGCAGGCCTACGAAGGCGCACTGCGCACCGTCGAGGCGAACGACGCCGACCGGGCGGCCCACGCCGCCCTGCGAGCCAAGCACGCAGTGGCCGAGCTGGCCGAGCACACCCTGCTCCGCCTCGGTCGTGTGATCGGGGGCGGCACCTTCAGCGCACGCTCGCCCTTCGCCCACTGGTTCGAAGACGTACGCGCCCTCGGGTTCCTACGTCCGCCGTGGGGACTCACCCTCGACAACCTGTTCGCCACCTCGTGGGGGTCATGGCGATGATCGAACCGTTCCGCATCGACGTACCCGACACGGCCCTGGACGACCTGGGGGAGCGTCTGCGCCGCACCCGGTGGCCCGAGCCCGAGCCCGTGGGCGACTGGTCACAGGGCACGCCCCTCGCCTACGTCCAGGACGTGTGCCGGTACTGGGCCGACGGCTACGACTGGCGCGCTACCGAGGCCCGCCTCAACCAGCTGCCCCAGTTCCGCACCGAGATCGACGGGCTCGACGTCCACTTCCTCCATGTCCGCTCGCCCGAGCCGGGCGCGCTGCCGCTGGTCATGACGCACGGCTGGCCCGGCTCCATCGTCGAGTTCCTGAAGGTCATCGGCCAACTCACCGACCCCCGAGCCCACGGCGGCGACCCCGCCGACGCCTTCCACCTCGTGTGCCCGTCGCTGCCCGGGTACGGCTTCACCGCCAAGCCGACGACGACCGGCTGGGGCATCGACCGCACTGCCGACGCGTGGGCGGCCCTCATGGACCGGCTGGGATACCAGCGTTTCGGCGCCCAGGGCGGGGACTGGGGCGCGATCGTCACCGCCGCCATCGGCGCCCGCAGCGCCCAACGGTGTCTCGGGATCCACCTCAACATGGCCATCGCCTTCCCGACGCCCAAGGACTTCGCCACCCGCCCCGAGCTGGCCGACCTCACCGAGCGGGAGAAGGCGGCGCTGGCCGCGCTGGAGTACTACCGGGAGGAGGACTCGGGCTACGCCAAGCAGCAGTCCACCCGGCCGCAGACGCTCGGCTACGGGCTGGTCGACTCGCCCGCCGCCCAGGCGGCGTGGATCCTGGAGAAGTTCTGGGCGTGGATGGACTGCGGCGGCGACCCCGAGCAGGTCCTCACTCGTGACGAGCTGCTCGACAACATCATGCTCTACTGGCTGCCCGGCACCGGCGCCTCGTCGGCCCGCTTCTACTGGGAGAGTGCACGAGCGTCGCACCGTGAGCCGGTCGAGGTTCCCACCGGCGTGTCCGTGTTTCCCAAGGAGATCTTCCGCCCGTCGCGGCGCTGGGCGGCCGAGCGCGTCCACGACATCGGCTACTGGAACGAGCTCGACCGTGGTGGGCACTTCGCCGCCTTCGAGCAGCCCGCGATGTTCGTCGAGGAGGTGCGGGCCTCGTTCCGCCCGCTGCGGCCGCCGTCCTGACCAGGGCACATGCGGGCAGGTCGGCCCGCTCGCCGCTAGCGTGCGCCGTGGTGAGATGTGCCCGGCCGGGGTGCGATGGCGCCGCCGACGCGACGTTGGGGTACGACGCGCGCCGGCGCACGGCCTGGCTCGTCCTCGGCGTGGTGGAGGGCGCCCTCCCACTGTGCATCGCCCACGCCGACCATCTGTCCGTTCCGCGTGGGTGGGCCCTCGACGACCGACGCTCGCCGCCGCCGCCCGAACCGCTCCCAGGGGAGCCGACGGCGGTCGAGCCCGCCGGCGACGCCGCGGCGCGGTGGGAACCCCGCTTCGAGAGCACCGGCGACCTCGACGGGCTGCTGGCGGCGCGCACGCCACTGCTGGCCCGAGCCTTCGGCGGCGCCGCGGGCACCAGCGGTACCGGCCTCCC
>JBIOZN010000020.1:0-4973 GCA_044871175.1 Acidimicrobiales bacterium
TCATCTGGGGGACACTGCCGGCGAGGTAGGACGAGATCTGGATGTCGTCGCCCGGGCGCCGCTGGTACGGCGTGCGGTCGTCGGGGGCGCGCACGTCGGTGTTGATCGTGGTCTGGAACACCACGCCGAAGGCATACGTGCGGCCCGACTGCACGACGAAGTCGCACGTGAAGCTGCTGCCCTGGTACGAGCGGGCGTAGCCCGACGTGGTGGCCTGCTGGCCGTAGTGCGAGCCGTCGCTGAAGATCGTGCGCCGCCCGTTGTTCGCCAGCTCCTCCCACTGGTGGGTCACCGGATTGATCTCCCAGCCCAGCAGGAACACGGTTCCGAAGAACTCGGCGTGGGCGTAGCCGACCGAACCCCATTGCTGGGCGAGCAGCCGGTACGTGAGCGCGCCGGTGACGTGCACGTCGGCCGCGACCCGCACCGTGGCGAGCGTGGCCGTCGGGTGGTACTCGAAGGCGAGGCCCGCGGTCGCCCGGTTGCGGCCCGACAGGTTGGTGGCGTTGATCGTCGAGAACAGATAGCCGGTGCCGTTGTCGGCCGCGCAGCCGTTGGGTGCCGGGTTGGTCGAGTGCGTCCAGTCCCACTGGTAGACGTGGTCGTGGGGCGGCGGGACGATCCAGTACTGGCGGTAGTCGGCCTGGCCGGGGACGTAGAGGTCGGTGGGCCACGCCAGCGAGATGCGGTCCCGCAAGCCGGCCGCCCAGGTGAGCGTGGCCCCCCGGATGTGGGCGGCGGCGGCGGCGTCGAAGGTCAGGCCGTCCCGGAACAGGTTGACGTCGGCGAGCGCCGCCAGCCCACCAGTGTCGTCCTGCTCCCCGCCGCGCACGGGACCCCCGGACGTCGGGGTCGGTGCGGGCGCAGGTGTGAGGGCGTCCAGGGACACGGCAGTTCCTCCCGGTCGAGCGGTGCGATGCCCTGAAGAGCCCGCCGCCACGACGGGGATACAAACCCGTCGCGCACGGGGCGCGGCTACCGCGGGCGCGGTGACCGGTGGGACTGGTGCTGTTTGGCCGGGGCTGCGTCTACCGCCGGGCGCGCCACACCACGCCGCGTACCCGCACCCGTTCTGCTTTCACCGCCACGGTTCCCCACCCTGCCCGTCGCGACCACGCGCGTCATGAGTAGTGCGCTACTCACCCTGATGCGATGACGGCTCGACGGGCCGGAACAGCTCCACCAGCTCACTGCGCCCGCCGAGCTGCAGCTTCATGTACACCTTGCCCAGCAGGTTGTCGACCGTGCGCCGGGAGATCGCCAGCGCGGTGGCGATCTCCGCGCTCGACCGGCCACCGGCGGCGAGCGTGGCCACCTCGGCCTCGCGCGCCGTGAGCGGCTCGCCGCCCGTGGTCCGCCGCAGGATCGGTGTGGCCCAGCGCGAGGGCGCGGGCGAGGCCAGGCGGGCCGCCACCAGTGGTTCGCGCTGGCGCTGGGCGGCCAGGCGGGCGGCGGCCCGAAGCTCGACGGAATACAGGTCGGCGCCGGCGTGGCCGAAGCGGGCGCCCATCTCGACCAGCCCCTCGACGTCGTCGGCGGCGAGGGCGGTGACGGCGTCGGCCAGCAGGCGGAGGTACGGGTTGTCGCCCGGGGGCAGACGGACCAGGAGCGCGGCGGCGCCGGTGGGGTCGCCGAAGCGGGCCAGGTCGAGCAACGCGACCGCACCCACGACGGCCTGGCCGCGGTCGAGCGCGACGGTGGCGGCGTCGCGAGCGAGCGCCTGGGCGCGGGCCACATCGCCGGCGGCGGCCGCCACCCACGCCTCGTCGAGCCTGGTCCATCCGACGAACAGCCCGGGGCCGGCGGGCAGGGCAGCCGACCGCTCGAGCTCGTGCTGTGCTGCCGCCAGGTCGCCCAGCGCGGCCGTGACCGCCGCCAGCTGGCTGTGGGCCAGGCGGCGAAGTTGATACGGGTCGATCTCGCCCAGCAGGGCGACCGAGTCACGCAGGCGCCGGCGGGCGTGTTCGAGCCGCCCGCCCTGGCGGGCCGCGAACCCGCTGAACCCCGCCCACACCGCCGCCAACTCGGGCGCCACGCGACGCGCCTGCTCGTAACGCGCTTCGGCGTCGGCGACGGCGCGATCGAAGCGGCCCGTCATGGTCAGCATGGTCACCGTGGCGATGCCGACCTGCATGGCGGCGAAGGGCAGCGTCGCGCCGCTGGCGTCGGCCCAGCGCTGGCCGGCGGCCAGGTCGGCGTCGGCCCGGCCCACCACACCGGCCATGGCGCCGGCGGCCGCTCCCGCGACGGCCGCCCACACCAGGGCCTGGGGTGACGACGCCGGGTCGTCGAGCACGGCGCCGGAGGTGGCGAAGGCGGCGCGCACGTCGCCGTTGAACATCTCTATCCAGGCCCGAGTCGCCGCGATCTCACCCACGGCACCGGTGGCGTCTCCACCGGCGGCGGCCAGCACCTCGACGGCCCGGTCAGGGCCGGCGTCCTCCAGGAACACGTTGGTGGCGTACTGGGTGGCCCACCGCACCCGGTCAGCCACGACCGTCTCGTCGAGCACCGTGGTGGCGTCGTGGTGACGGCCGGCCGCCTCCAGCGCCTGGGCCAGCGCCTGGCCGGCCTCGGCGCCACCTCCCTGCTCGACCGCGCGGCGGGCCAGCCGCTCGGCCAGATCGAAGTCGTAGCGGTGCAGCGCCAGGCGCACGCCTTCGAGCAGCCCCGCCGAGTCGGGTCGCTGCACGTCGAGCAGCCAGGTGGCCCGGCGCAACCGGTCGGTGTCGTCGGCCGCGCCCACCGCGTCGATGGCGTCGACGAGGCGGCCCAGCAGCTCGTGGCGCCGCAGGGTCGGCACCGCCGCCCCGAGCGCCTCGCCGAACACCGGGTGGGCGAGCTCGGCCACCAGGGCGTCGCCGCGACGCGACACGTGGGCGATCCCCCGACGCTCCAGGTCGGCGAGGGCGTCATCGCCCACCACGCGCGTCACCACCTCGACCCGCATCGGCGCAGCCAGGGCCAGGACGGCCAGCGCGTCACCGGCCGACTCGGGGAGCTCGCCGAGATGGCTCGAGACCACCTCGACCAGCTGGCGGCCCCGCCCCATCGGACCGGCCCACGTCCACACCCCGCCGGTCGGATGGAGCTGGCCGCCGGCCCGGCCCTCGTCCAGCAGCACCCGCAGGTAGAGCGGGTTGCCCCCCGACGTGGCGTGCAGCCGGTGGACGGTGACGTCGTCGAGCGGCCCGCCGCACGCCGCCTCGGCCAGCTCGCGCACCGCCTCGGGCGCCAGGGGCCCGACGTCGAGACGCACCGACGACCCTCCTCGCCACAAGGCCAGCAGGTCGTCGGGCACCGCCTCCCCGGCGCGGGCGGTGGCGACGACCCGCCAGCCCGCGGCGGCCACCTGCTGGCGCACGAGGGCGGCCGAGCGGTCGTCGAGCAGGTGGGCATCGTCGATCACCACGATGTGCTCGCCGTCGACGCCGGGAGCCTCCTCACCTCCGCCCAGGGCCACCACCGTCGCCGCGGGCAGCGCGCCCAGGGCGACCCCCCGCAAACCTTCGGTGGCCTGGACCCACAGCGTGGGCACCGGCTCGGCCGCCACGAGGGCGCGCACGAGCGAGGTCTTGCCGATACCTGGGGGCCCCACCAGCATCACCCCCAGCCCGTTATGCAGCTGGGCCCGGGCCTGGGCGACGAGGTCGCCCCGCCCCACCAGGGCACCGGCGGACGAGGGCGACACCATCCGCCCAGTCTGCTTTCTTGTCGAGGCGGGAGCGACAGGTAGGTTCACCGCCGGCGACAACAAGGGGGTTCCGTCATGAAGACACGTGCTGCGGTGCTGTGGGAGATCGGCCAGGACTGGAAGGTCGAGGAGGTCGACCTCGACCCGCCCAAGGCGGGCGAGGTCCTGGTGCAGATGAAGGCCGCCGGCCTCTGCCACTCCGACGAGCACCTCGTCACCGGCGACCTCGCCGTGCCCCAGGAGATGCTGGACGAGCTCGGCACCACGCAGTACCCCATCATCGGCGGCCACGAGGGCGCCGGCGTGGTGGTGGAGGTGGGCGAGGGTGTCACCACCTTGCAGCCCGGCGACCACGTGAGTGCCAGCTTCATCCCGTCGTGCGGCCGGTGCCGCTGGTGCTCCACGGGGCACCAGAACCTGTGCGACCTGGGCGCCCTCACCCTGATGATGGGCCAGATCACCGACGGTACGTCGCGCCACCACGCCAACGGCAAGGACCTGAACACCATGGCCAAGCTGGGCACGTTCAGCGAGCACACGGTGGCGGCGGAGGCCTCGCTGATCAAGGTCGAGCCCGACCTGCCGTTCGCCTCCGTAGCCCTGGTGTCGTGCGGCGTGGCCACCGGATGGGGCTCGGCGGTGGAGCGGGCCGGCACCGTGCCCGGCGACACCGTCGTGGTGGTGGGCATCGGCGGCATCGGCATCAACGCCGTGCAGGGGGCGCGCATGGCCGGCGCCCGCCGGGTGATCGCCGTCGACCCGGTCGAGTTCAAACGGGAGACGGCCATGGAGTTCGGCGCGACCCACACCGCCGCCTCCATGGAGGAGGCCGTCCCCCTGCTCACCGACCTCACGCTCGGCCAGATGGCCGAACGGGTCATCTTGACCCCCGGCGTGCTGTACGGCGACATGCTGCTCGGCGCGCTGCAGCTCACCGGGAAGGGCGGCACCTGCGTCGCCACCGCCATCGCACCCATGAGCCAGACCGACGCATCGATCAACCTGTGCGAGCTCACCCTGTGGCAGAAGGAGCTGAAGGGCGCCATCTTCGGCTCGCTCAACCCCCGGGCCGACATCCCCAAGCTGCTCGGCCTGTACCAGGAGGGCACCCTGAAGCTCGACGAGCTGGTCACCAAGACGTACACCCTCGACGAGATCAACCAGGGCTACCAGGACATGCGCGACGGCAAGAACATCCGGGGCGTCATTACCTTCGACTGACCCCTACGCCTCAGCCGCGGC
Source organism: Acidimicrobiales bacterium (assembly GCA_044871175.1). GTDB lineage: Bacteria > Actinomycetota > Acidimicrobiia > Acidimicrobiales > Ilumatobacteraceae > JBIOZN01. The sequence continues at coordinate 4,937 of JBIOZN010000020.1, forward strand.
GGCGGGCGCGCCGGCCGCGCTTGGGGGCGGCGGCGTC
>JBIOZN010000021.1:0-2250 GCA_044871175.1 Acidimicrobiales bacterium
TGGCGGCCAGCATGTCGGGCGGTGGTGGCGAGGTCGATCTCAGCACCACCCCCCGCCAGCCCGACCGCTCGCTAGGCGAGCTCTTCTCCGAGCTCACCTCGGACATGTCCAAGCTGATGCGCCAGGAGGTGGCGCTGGCTCGCACCGAGGTGAAGGAAGAGGTCGGGCACGCCGGCAAGGCCGTCGCCATGCTCGCCGTCGGCGGCCTCATCGCCTACCTGGCGCTGATGCTCTTGTCGTTCACCCTGGCGTGGCTGCTGGAGGACCCGGTGGGGATCGTCCTCGCCTTCCTCATCGTCGCCGTGATCCACGGGATCATCGCCGTGGTGTTGTTGATGCAGGGGCGCAAGCGCCTGCGTGAGGTGAGCCCTGTCCCGCAGCAGACCGTCGAGACCTTGAAGGAGGATGTGGAATGGGCCAAAGCGCAGAGGAGCTGAGGCGCGAGATCGAACGCACTCGAGGGGAGATGAGCGAGAACCTCGAGGCGATCGGCGATCGGGTCAGCCCCGGGCGCATCGTCGAGCGGCGCAAGAACCGGATGGTCAACTTCATCGGCGACAGCCGCGACCGCGTGTTCGGCCGCGTCGACGACGTGCGCTCCGGCGCCTCCGACCGCGCCGAGGGCGCGAGGGAACGGGCGCAGGACGCCATGGGTACCGCCCGGGAGACGATGCGCGATGCGCCCGAACGGGTTGCTTCGGGCGCGGCCGCCAATCCGCTCATCGCGGGCGGCGTCGCCTTCGGGCTCGGCTTCCTGGCCGCCGTGGTCTTCCCCGGCACCCAGAAGGAAGCCGAGGCGGTGCAGCGGGTGAGTGAGGCCGCCCAGCCGCTGAAGGAAGAGGCCACCCAGGCGGCGCGCGAGGTGGCATCGTCGGTGCAGGAGGCGGGCAAGCAGGCGGCCACCGAGCTCAAGGACTCGGCCCAGGAGCGGGCGGCGGACGTGAAGGAGACCGCGGCCCAGGAGAAGGAAACCGTGCAGGGTACGGCCACCGGCGGGTCATCCTCGGCGTGACGCCGTCGAGTCGAGGAAGAGGGGTAGCCGATCTTGTCGGCTACCCCTCTTCGCGTCCCAGGACTTCGTCGTCGGTGCGCACCACCGAGTCGTCGCCGCCGAACTGGTTGGGCCAGTAGTCGTCGGCCCGCCAGTCGTTCTCCCATCGCTCGTCGTCGAGCAGGTAGCGGAAGCGGTACGGCCGTCCGGCGGCCAGCTTCAGGGTGGTGCGGAACACGCCGTCGGGCCCCTTCTCCATGACGTTGGCCTCGATGGACCAGTCGTTGAAGTCGCCGACGACGGCCACGCGACGGGCGTCCACCGAGGCCGGCAACTCGAAGGTGACGATGACGGTGCCGGGCTCGTCGCCGCGGACCCTGCGGATGCTCGGCCGGCTCACGGACGGGCATCCTCGGCGCCGAGCAACGAGCGGGCCGTGACCAGATCGGCCACCAGCGCGTCGAATGCCTCCTGGCTGGAGTCGCCGTCGCGAACCCGCAGGATGCTCGAGGGGTGGGCGGTGATCACGACGCGGGCGCCACCCGGCCCCTCCAGGGGCTGGCCGCGCTCGGCACCGATGCGCACGGCCCGCCCCAACAGGTTGGCGGCGGCGGTGGCGCCGAGGGCGACAATGACTGCGGGGTGCACGGTGGCCAGCTCCTGGTCGAGCCAGGGGCGGCAGGCGGCCTGCTCGGCGGCGTTGGGCTTCTGGTGGATACGACGCTTGCCCTGCCGGGTGAACTTGAAGTGCTTCACCGCGTTCGTGACGTAGACCCGATCGGAGTCGACGCCGGCGGCCGCCAGCGCGTCGGCCAGCACCGTGCCGGCGGGGCCGACGAAGGGCGCGCCCTGACGGTCCTCCTGGTCGCCGGGTTGCTCGCCGACCAACACCATGGGCGCGTCACCCGGGCCCGCGCCGAACACCGTCTGGGTGGCGTCGCGATACAGGTCGCAGCGTGTGCAACTGCGGGCTTCGGTCGCCAGGACGGCGAGCGCCGCACCGGCGGCCGTCGGCGCCGGCGCGCCGGGGCGTGTGGTGCCAGACGTGTCTGCCGGCGCGCCGGGGCGCGCCGCACCGGCGGATGTCTGCGCCGGCGCGCCGCGGCGCGTGGTGGGGGCCGTGTCCGCCGGCGCGCGGCCGGCGGCGCTCACCCCTGCTCCCGCTCGGCGGCGCCCTCCGTGCTCTCGACCGCCTCCTCGTAGCGGCGCTCGGCTTCCTGGTCGGACTCCCCGGCGGCCAGTGCCTGCTCGGCCTGCTC
>JBIOZN010000022.1:0-13729 GCA_044871175.1 Acidimicrobiales bacterium
CGAGCGGGGCAGGCTGGTGCCGATCTTGATCTCGTCGTCGCTGATGCCCTGGTTGATGTCGTAGTCGCTGGGGCAGTCGTTGAGGTCGAGCTGGAAGTCGCCGGCGCCCTTGTAGATGTTCTCGTCGTTCGGGTCCACGCCGTAGGTGCCCGGGGCCGAGAGCTTGCCCGTGAAGGTGGCCGCCGGGTTGTCCGGGGTGCTGGGCGAGGCGGAGGTGGCGACCGCGCCCGCCGACGTGGTGGCCCCCGAGGTGGTGGTGCTTCCCGCGGAGGTCGTCGCCCCGGCGGTGGTGGTGCTCCCGGCCGTCGTGGCGGCGGCGGTGGCGGGAGACGTCTGGGCCGTCCCCTCGTCGTCGTCGTCGCCGCAGGCAGCGGCGACCAAGCCGAGGACGCAGATCAACACGGCGGCGCGCGTCCTGGTTCGTGATGGCAACGTCATCTCTCCCTGACTGCTCGGTGGCCGTGGCCGGCCGACTGGCGGCCGGGAGTGTAGGTGAGCCCTGCGGGGCTGGCGGCATCACCTCCGGCGCGCCCCGAAGTGAACACGCCGCGGCTCTACACGTTGAAGCGGATCTCCAGCACGTCGCCGTCTTGGACTTCGTAGTCCTTGCCTTCGACGCGCAGCTTGCCCAGGTCGCGTGCCTTGGACCACGAGCCGATCTCCAGCAGCTCGTCCCAGTGGATCACCTCGGCCCGGATGAACCCCCGTTGCAGGTCGGAGTGGATGACACCCGCGCACTCGGGCGCCCTGGCGCCGGCGCGGAACGTCCACGCCCGCGTCTCTTTGTCCCCGGTGGTGAGAAACGTGCGCAGCCCGAGCAGGTGGTATGCGGCGCGCACCAGGCGGGGCAGCGCGCCCTCGCCCAGGCCGAGGGCCTCCAGCATCTCGGCTCGGTCGGCCTCGTCGAGCTCGGCCGCTTCGGCTTCCAGCTTGACGCACAGCCCGAGCACGTCGATCTCCTCGCCGGCCGATGCCAGTTCGGCCCGCACGGCGGCGACCAGGTCGTCGACCTCCCCGAGCTGGTCCTCGCCCACGTTCACCACCGCCAGCACCCGCTTGTTGGTGAGCAGGAAGAAGGGCCGCAGGAGGGCGCGCTGGGACGCATCGAGGGACGACCGGTACAGCGGGATGCCCTCGGCCAGGGCGTCCCTCGCGGCCTCGAGGGCGGCGACCCCGTCGGCGACGCGGCGATCGCCCTTGGCCGCCTTCTGCCGGCGCGGCAGCTGGGCCTCCACGGTCTCCAGGTCGGCGAGGGCGAGCTCCAACTCGATGACCTGCAGCTGCTCGAGGGGGTCCGCCGATCCGAGCACGTCCAGGTCGACGAAGGCTCGGAGGACGAACACCACCGCGTCGACCTCCCGGATGCCGGCCAGGAAGCGGTTGCCCAGCCCTTCGCCTCTGCTCGCCCCGGCGACCAGGCCGCCGATGTCGACGACCTGGACACCGGCGTGCACGATGTTGCGGGAGCGGGACATGGCGGCCAGGGCCTCGACGCGAGGATCCGGGACGCGAGCGACCCCGGTGGTGGCGTTGCGGGTGGCAAAGGCGTAGGCCGTGGCCACCGCGCCCCCGCCGGTGAGCGCGTTGTAGAGCGACGACTTGCCCGCGTTGGGCAGTCCAACGAGTCCGAACCGTTCCATCAGCGCGGCCAGGCTAGGGGGGCCGGCCCATACCATGACCCCGGTGACCCCCGTCGAGGCCCTCGATCGCGTCGTCTACCTGCTCGACCGGGCCCACGAGGGCGGCCACCGGGTGAACGCCTTCCTGCGCGCCCGCAAGGTCATCGCCGAGATCCCGCCCCCTGAGCTGGCCGCCCGGGCGGCCGACGGCACGCTCACCGACCTGCCCGGCATCGGGCCGGCCACCGCCCGGGTCATCACCGAGGCCCTGGCCGGCGACGAGCCGGCCTATCTGGCCAAGCTCGAAACCGAGACGCAGCTGCCGCCGCTGTCCGACGGCGCCGCCGCCCTGCGCGCCGCCTTGCGGGGCGACTGCCACAGTCACACCACCTGGTCCGACGGCGGGGCCGAGCTCGACGCCATGGTGGCCACCGCGCGCGCCCTCGGGCACGAGTACCTGGTGATCACCGACCACTCGCCCCGCCTGACCGTGGCCCATGGCCTCAACCGTGAGCGCTTGGAGGCCCAGCTGGAGGTCATCGCCGCCCTGAACGCGGCCGCCGGCGACGGCTTTCGCATCCTCGCGGGCATGGAGGTCGACATCCTCGAAGACGGCGGCCTCGACCTCGACGACGACCTGCTCGCCCGCCTCGACCTGGTGGTGGCCAGCGTGCACTCCAAGCTGCGCATGCCCGCACCGGCGATGACCGAGCGCATGGTGCTGGCCGTGTCCAACCCCCACGTCGACGTCCTCGGCCACTGCACCGGACGCCTCATCGGCAAGCGCCCGGAGTCGAGCTTCGACCCCGACTACGTGTTCGCCGCCTGCGCCCGGTTCCACACCGCCGTAGAGATCAACTGCCGGCCCGAGCGCCTCGACCCGCCGCGCGCCCTGCTCGACCGGGCCCTCGACCACGGGTGCTGGTTCTCGATCGACACCGACGCCCACGCCCCCGGCCAGCTCGAGTGGCAGGTGCACGGGTGCGAGCGGGCGGCCGAGCGGGGCGTGCCGGCGGCGCGGGTCATCAACACGATGCCGGCCGCCGACCTGGTGGCCTGGACGGCGACGGCCCCCTCGCAGTGACACCGCTGCGAGCTGCCTAGGCTGGTCGACCATGTCCAAGAAGACCAAGAAGGCCAAGGCGCGCACGCGCCGCTCCAAGGCCAACCACGGCAAGCGTCCCAACATGGGGCGCGGCTGAGCCGTCACGCCGTGACGGCGGTCCCTCCGCCGCCGGCGGCCCGGCGGGACGATGTGGTCGACGTCGTCCACGGCGTCGCCGTGCCCGACCCGTACCGGTGGCTGGAAGACGGCGAGGCGCCCGACACCCAGGCATGGGTGGCGGCGCAGAACGCCCGCACCCGCGCCGCCCTCGATGCCCTGCCCGACCGGGGCGCCTGGCACGAGCGCCTCCTCACGTTGCTGGCCGCACCGGTGTCGATCGGCGTGCGGGTGGCCGGTGACGCCGTGTTCAGCCTGGAGCGGGAGGGCGGCGCGCCGCAGCACCGGTTGGTGGTGCGCTCGGCTACTGATCCCGAGGCGGGGCCACGAGTGCTGGTCGATCCCGCCGCCCTCAGCCCGGACGCCACCACTGCGATCGACTGGTACCACCCGTCGCCCGACGGCGGTCTCATCGCCTACGGCACCTCGGAAGGCGGTGACGAGAACAGCGTGCTGCACGTGCTCGACGTGGTCACCGGCGACCCGCTGCCCGACACCATCGCCGACACCCGGGCCTGCTCGATCGGCTGGCTGCCCGGCGCCAAGGGCTTCCTCTACACCCGCTATCCGCCGGGCGACGAGTACCACCGCCGGGTCTTCCGCCACCACCTGGGCGACGAGCCCGCGGCCGACGAGCTCGTGTGGGACGAGCTGCCGCGGCCCGAGGCGTGGCCCGAGGTGACGGTGTCGCCCGACGGTCGCCACGCGCTGGTCACGGTGATGATCAGCTGGGCGCACCTCGACGTGCACCTGCTCGATCTGGCCACCGGCACGGCCCGGCCCGTCATCAGCGGTGTCGAGGCGCGGACCGAGCTCGACTTCACCGCCGCCGGCGACCGCCTGGTGGGCACGACCACGCTCGACGCGCCACGCGGGCGGGTGGTGGCCGTCGCCCTGGACGATCCGAGCCCGCCGGCCTGGACGACGCTCGTGGCCGAGGGCGACGAGGTGCTCGACGGTGCCCGTGCCGGGGCCGGCGCCCTCTACGTCCGCTCGACCTACCGCGCGGTGGCGCGCCTGCGGCGGTATCCGCTCGACGACACACCTGCCGTCACCGGCGGGGGCGCCGACATCGATCTGGGCGGAGCGGTGTCGTTCGCCGGCTTCGACGTCGAGCCCACCACGGGGCTGGCGGTGGCCCAGGTTGAGAGCTTCGCCCGGCCATCGGTGCTCGCCCGGGTCGAGGGCGACCGACTGGTGCCCTGGGCCGGGGCCGGCGGGGTGGCGGAGGCCACGACCATTGCGGTGCACCAGAGGCGCTACCGCGCACTCGACGGCATCGAGATCGGCCTGTTCCTCGTCCACCGGGCCGATGCCGTCCCGGGGCCGGAGACGCCGGCCATCCTCAACGGCTACGGCGGCTTCGCCATCACCGAGACGCCGTTGTGGTCGCCCTCGATCGCCGCCTGGTGCGAGCGGGGCGGGCTGTTCGCCATCGCCGGACTGCGGGGTGGCCTGGAGGAGGGCGAGGCGTGGCACCACGCCGGCCGGCGCGAGCACAAGCAGCGGGTGTTCGACGACTTCCTCGCCGCCGCCGACCACCTCGTGGCCGCCGGTCTCACGTCGCGGCGGCGGCTGGCGCTGCGGGGCCGGTCCAACGGCGGGCTGCTCGTGGGCGCCGCCCTCACCCAGCGGCCCGACCTCGCCTGGGCCGTCGATTGCGGCGTGCCCCTGCTCGACATGGTGCGCTTCCCCCGGTTCCTCATCGCCCGGCTGTGGACGAGCGAGTACGGCGACCCCGACATCGCCGAGGAGTTCGCGTGGTTGCACGCGTACTCGCCGTACCACCACGTAGTGCAAGGCACCGCGTACCCGGCCGTGCTGCTCACCTGCGCCGAGGGCGACACGCGCGTCGACCCTTTGCACGCGCGCAAGATGGCGGCCGCCCTGCAATGGGCGTCCAGCGCCCAGGACGAGCGGCCGATCCTGCTCCGCCAGGAGTCGCGGGCCGGCCACGGGGTGGGCAAGCCGCTCCACAAGCAGGCCAACGAGGCCGCCGACCAGTTGGCGTTCTGCGCCTGGCAGCTGGAGGGGCCGTGACGCCGCCGGCCCAGGTGGCGACGGGGGAGCGGGCGCGGCCGCGCCGGGTCGGCCAAGAGCCGGGTCCCCTCGGAGGCGGCGTCGACGGAAGGTGCGGTCGTCCGGTGCAGTCTCGGCGCGAAATACGCCATATATGGCGGAAATCGCGCCGAGACATGGTGGGGGCGATGGCTGGGGCTCGTGTCGTGAGGAGCCCATGAGCCGACTCGCCGAGCTCACCGTCGCCGCTGATGTCGGCGCCTGGCGGCGTGCCGGCGTAGCCGTCGACGCCGACGGCCACACCACCCTCGGCACGGTGCGGCTGCGCTTCGAGGAGCCGGGGGGAGAGACGACCGGCGTGCGGGGTTGGGGCGTGGTCGCGCCCGAAACACCCGTGCCCCCCGAGGTCGAGGGGCTGACGACGTGGGCCGTGGACGAGCCGCCGGCCCCCGCGCCGCCGACCGACCACCCGCTCGGGATCGTGCGCATCGACCACGTCGTGGTGATCACGCCTGATCTCGACCGCACGTGCGCCGCCGTCGCCGCCGCCTTCGGCGTTCCTTTGCGCCGTCGGCGCGATGGTCCCTCGGGCAGTGGGGCGCCGGCCCAGCAGGCCTTCTTCCGGCTGGGCGAGGTGATCCTCGAGCTCGTCGCCGGTCCAACGGAGGAATCGGTGCACTTCTGGGGCCTGGCGCTAGAGGTCGTTTCGCTGGACGCCGCCGTCGCCCATCTCGGACCCGAAGGGGTGCGCGACCCCAAGCCGGCTGTGCAGCCCGGGCGGCGCATCGCTTCGGTGCGCGCCGAAGCCGGGCTGGGCTTCCCGGTCGCGTTGATGGACACGCCTCGGCGCGCACCAGGCGAGTAAGGCGGCGCGCGCGCCGCCGAAGTGGCGGTGCAGGGGTGCTCACGACCAGCGAGCGGCAGCGGCGGCAAGGTGGGCCTGGCCTTCCGGGCAGGTGGGTTGCAGCGGGCACCAGCGGCACGAGCCGCCCGGCCGGCGAACCGGCGGGCGAGCGCCGGCGGCCAGCTCGAGGCGTGTGCGCACGCCGGCGACGGTGCGGGCGACGGCGGCGTCGAGGAGGGCCACGGTCACGGTCTCGGTTTGGAGCCGGTCCCGGTCGACATGGGCGATGTCGAGATAGAAGCTGGCGACGAGCCGCGGCGGCACGCCGTTGCGCAGCGTCTCCAATAGCGCGTAGAAGCGCAGGTCTTCTCGGTGGGCGGCGGCCGGCAGCCCCGTCTTGAAATCGACCATGACGCGGTGGGGCAGGCGGGGATGGGGGCGCCCGAGCACGAGGTCGCAGGCGCCCGACAGCACGAGGGCGCCGTCGAACAACTGGACATGCACCTTGGTCTCGGTGACCGGCCACCACGTTCGCTTGAGGGGCGGGAAGGCGTCGCCGAACTTGGCGACCAGGTCGGTGGCCGCCGCGGTCAGCTCGGCCAGCTCGCCGTCTGTGAGGCTGGCCAGCCAGGGGCCCGGCCCGCGCTCGGCCTCGCCGAGGCGGGCGATGGCCTCGGCGACGAGAACGCCGGGGGCGGCCTCGCCCCGCCAGTGCACCGACAGTTCGATGGCCTTGTGCACGACGGTGCCCCGGGCCGTCACGACCGACCAGGCGAAGGGTGCGCCCGGCGCAGTGGCGTGCGCTTCGCAGGCATGGATGGCCGCCAGGTCGTGCTTGGAGACGTGGAGAGGGTGCTCGGCGGCGGCGAAGGTGGTTTGGAGATCGGCCAGACCGGCGTGGAGGGCGGCGTAGCAGCGCTCGGCCATGTCGGCCGGGAACACCTCGGGTGTGATGCGCTCGGCCCGCCCCAGTCGCTCGATGACCTGGCGCTGTGCCGGGTTGTAGCTCACCGCCTCCATCTCGCCGACGCTACGCAAGGGGTGTGACACTCATGATGGAGGGGTCCCTGGCGTGGGGGCTGGGGTCTGACTCCGGGTGTGACTGGCCTGGTGCCCTGTCGCTGATCTGTCGGCCTGGTCTCCCGCCCGGGATACGCACCGACCGGTCAGGCGGACGTGACCTGATAGGAGCCTTGGACCAAGCACCGTGAGTGTCCTGTCCGCCGTCCCGGCCGGTGGTGCCATCAACCGACTCGATGAAGGGATGGCAGCACCATCATGCAAGACGACCAGTCCGATGTCACCGGCGGGGTCGACACCCACGGCGAAGAGCACGTGGCCGCAGTGGTCGACGCCGTGGGAAGGATCATGGGCACCGCTCCGTTTCCGGCCACGCCTGCCGGCTATCGGCGGCTGGTGGCGTGGATGCGTTCGTTCGGCCCGGTCGCCAAGGTGGGGGTGGAGGGCACCGGTGTCTACGGGGCGGGCCTGGCCCGCCACCTGGCCGCGGAGGGGATCATCGTGGTGGAGGTCGACCGGCCCAACCGTCAGACCCGCCGGCGCCGGGGCAAGTCGGACACGACCGACGAAGAAGCGGCGGCTCGGGCGGCGCTCAACGGGGAGGCCACTGGCACGCCCAAGGGGGGCGATGGGCCGGTGGAGGCGATCCGGGCGCTGCGAGTCGCTCGCCGTTCGGCTGTGAAGGGCCGGACCCAAGCTGCCAACCAGATTCGCGACCTGATCGTCACCGCCCCCGACGAGTTGCGAGCACGGCTTCGGGACCTCGACACCAACGGGCGCGTGGAGATGTGTGCCCGGTTCCGGCCAGGGCCGGTGCGCGAACCAGTGGAGGCGACCAAGCGGACGTTGCGCTGCCTGGCTCGACGCCACCAGGCGCTCACCGTCGAGGTGGCCGAGCTCGATGACGCCATCGGTCAGCTCTGTGCAAAGGAGAACCCGGCGTTGCTGGCGGCCAAAGGTGTCGGTCCCGAGGTGGCCTCGGCGCTGCTCGTCGCCGCCGGCGACAACCCCGAACGGATGCGCTCGGAAGCGTCTTTCGCCGCCCTGTGCGGCAGCAGCCCGATCGAGGCCTCCTCGGGCAAGACCGTCCGCCATCGGCTCAACCGTGGTGGCAACCGTCAGGCCAACCACGCGCTGTGGCGCATCGTCCTGGTCCGGCTCACCTGCCACCAGCCCACCCAGGACTATGCCGCCCGCCGCCGGGCCGAGGGCAAGACTGACCGCGAGATCATCCGTTGCCTCAAGCGCTACGTCGCCTGCGAGATCTACCAGCTGCTCACCAACCCACCAGCCGTGCACCACGGCGCTGACCTGCGCGCCCGGCGAATCGCCGCCGGTATCAGCCTCACCACTGTCGCTGAAGCCCTGAGCACCTGGCCGACACGCATCTCCGAACTCGAGCGCGGCCGCAAGCACAACGCCGACCTCGCCACCCGCTACGCGCTCTGGCTCACCCAACACACCAGTTGACAGCGATAGGAGCATCAAGGTTGCGGACCGGTGGCGGCCGGCCTCGGGCGCCGGAACGCGCACGGCGCTGAGCTCGCGGCGCTCGACCTTCTCGACGTTCCAGGAGCAGGTTTTGCTCGCCTGGTGCGCCGAGTGTTCCTGGTGCGCCGAGTGTCTCGTGCCGCCCCCGGAGACCGGCGGGGGTCACCCGCGCCGAGCGGTAACTGTGTCGCACCCCTTCGTCATGATGGTGGCGATGGAACCGGCCAACACCCTCCGCTTTGCCGCTGCTGCTCGGGCCCTGGCCGCCGAGGTCCGTCGCCAAGGCCTCGTCGTCCCGGGTTTTCGCAGCCCGCCGCGCCTCACGGGCGCCGACCGCACGCTCCGGGGCCGGCCGCCGGGCCGCACCACCGTGGCCGTGCGCGTCCGGGGTCGGCCGTGGGCGGCCGTCCTCGCCGACCTCATCGAGGGCGTCGTGGTGGCCAACGGCCTGTCCGGGCCTGCCGCCGATCGGCTGCGCGCGCGCCTGTGGGAGGCCGGTGGGGGAGACGGGGCGCCTAGCGTGGTGGCACCCGCCCGGGTGGCGTAAGTGGCAGGCGCGGCTGGCTTAAACCCGGCTGCCCGCGAGGGCGTGCGGGTTCGACTCCCGCCCCGGGCACAGGCGGGCGGCGAAATGCCGCGCGGGCCGCCCGACGCACGGCGCCAGCGCCCGCCGGGGCCCCGGCCCCTTGCCGGTCGATGGTCGCCATGACAGGGTCGCCCCATGGTCCTCGTCGAGCCCGCTCCGCTCGCCTGGCTCGAGGCCCTGGCGGTGAGCGATGCCGAGTTCACCGCCCAGTTCGGCATCCCGGTGGTGCCGGGGTGGGCCGGCTTCCCCGAAGCGATCCCGGGCGCCGTGGAGGCGGCCCGAGCCGATCCCGACACCACCTGGGGTTCCCATCTCATCCGCGACGACGACCGCGCCGTCGTCGGCTTCGGGGGCTGGAAGGGGCCGCCGCAGGAGGGCGCCGCCGAGTTGGGGTACGCCGTCGCGCCCAGCCGCCAGGGCAGCGGGATCGCCACCGCGTTCGTCCGTGAACTTGTGGAGCGGGCGCGCGCCGCCGACGTCGCCCTGGTGGTGGCCCACACCCTGCCCGCCGAATCGGCGTCGACGACGGTGCTGCGCCGGTGCGGGTTCGCACGAGTGGACGACGTCGTCGAGGCCGATGGCACCGTGGTCTGGCGATGGGAGCTCGATCTGCGGCCCCCGGACGGCCCAGGCGAGCTCACGTCGCCCGGATGATGAGGACGACCGCCAGGGGCAGCACGATCCACGCCAGGGCCATGCCCACCAGGGCGTACAGCGCGAACTGCAGGGCCTGGTCGCTGGGCGGCGAACCGCAGGCTCCGATGGTCTGGTACAGCGCGTGCAGCGGCCGATCGGTCGTGAGCCGGATGCGCTTGCGCGCCACGCCGGCTGCATGCAGCACACACCAGGCGCCGCCCAGAAGCAGGCCGAGCAGCAACAGCGTGGCAATGATCACCAGCACCACGCTCTCGGCCACCGACGAGGCGGCCGCCCGCAACCCCGACAACAACCCGCTGATGGCGGCGCCGCCCAGCAGGAACGTCGGCAGGCCCAGCGCCCGCCCCTTGTAGCCCTGGCTCAACCGTTCGACCTGGAAGCGCGCCCGGCGCAGAGCATGCGATTCGGCACTGCCGGGCACCGTCCACGCTTCGCGCCGGCCATAGAGGTTCCGCAGGGCGTCGACGGCGTTGCTCACGTAGCTCTGGACGATGAAGCGGGTGAACAGCTGCACCACCCACGCCGCCGCCGGTCGGAGCGGGCCGAGGTTGCCGGGCAGCTTGGGCTGGCGCCACCCGTTGCGGCGCAGCACCTCGAAGCTCTTCATCGCGAGGCGGTGCGCCTGCTCGAAGCGATCGGCGCGGTAGAGCGGCTGGGGGACGGCCAGCTCGCGGACGATGTCCTCTTCGACCTTCCCCTGCCCGCCGAGCTGGTCGAGGATGGCGTCGGCGGCCGCCTGGTCGCTCTTGCGCAGGACATTGAAGGCGGCCAGCTTCTCGCTGAGGTCGTCGAGGGCCTCGGCCCCGCGATCGGTTCCGTCGGCGCGCCCCGGCGGCGGCAGGGGGGCGGCCGGGCGGCGGTGCTCGATGGCCTCAGCCACGGGTCAAACGCTAACGCCGCCGGCCCACTGGTCTCGGGAATCAGGACACGGCGATGGCGATGTACTTGGCCTCGAGGTACTCGTCGATGCCCACGAAGCCGCCCTCGCGCCCGATGCCCGACTGCTTCACCCCGCCGAAGGGCGCGGCGGGGTTGGACAGCACGCCGAGATTGAGGCCCACCATGCCCGACTCGAGGCCCTCGGCCACGCGCAGCGCCCGGTTCAGGTCGCAGGTGTAGGCATAGGCGACGAGCCCGTGGATCGTGTCGTTGGCGCGGGCCACGGCGTCGGCCTCGTCGGTGAACGACGCGATCCCGGCGACCGGACCGAAGATCTCCTCCCGCACCATGGCGGCGTCGGCCGGAACACCGGTGACCACCGTGGGTTCGTAGAAGAAGCCGGGGCCGTCGAGGGCGTGGCCACCGACGACGACCTCGGCGCCGTGGGCCACGGCGTCGGCCACCAGGGTGGCGACCTTGTCCCGGCCGTCGCCGTCGATGAGCGGGCCCACCTGCACCCCGGGCTCGGTGCCCCGGCCCACCTTCATCCCGCTCAGCCGCCCGGCCAGGCGGTGCCCGAACTCCGTTGCCACCGACTCGTGGACGAGGAAGCGGTTGGCGGCCGTGCACGCCTCGCCGATGTTGCGCATCTTGGCCTGCACCGCCCCTTCGACGGCGGCGTCGAGGTCGGCGTCGTCGAACACGAGGAAGGGCGCGTTGCCGCCCAGCTCCATCGACGTGCGCAGCACGTTGCCCGCCGCCCCCGCCAGCAGGCGGCGGCCAACCTCCGTCGAGCCCGTGAACGACAGCTTGCGCAGCCGCGTGTCGGCCAGCAGGGGCTCGCTGATGGCCGAGGCCGCGCGCGCCGGTAGCACCGACAGCACGCCCTCGGGCACACCCGCTTCCATGAGGATCGCCGCCAGGGCCAGCATGGAGAGCGGCGTCTGCTGGGCTGGTTTGACGATGGCGGTGCATCCCGCCGCCAGCGCCGGCCCCAGCTTGCGGGTGCCCATGGCGGCAGGGAAGTTCCACGGCGTGATCAAGAGGCACGGGCCGACGGGCTGACGGGCGACGAGAATGCGGCTGCCACCGACGGGGTTGACGAGGTACCCGCCGTCGATCCGGCACGCCTCTTCGGAGAACCAGCGGAAGAACTCGGCCGCATACGTGACCTCGGCCCGGCTCTCGGCCAGAGGCTTGCCCATCTCCAAGGTCATGAGCAGGGCCAGGTCGTCGGCCCGGGCGACGACGAGCTCGAACGCCCGGCGCAGGATCTCCGCTCGTTCCCTGGGCGGAGTGGCCGCCCACGCCGGTTGCGCGCCGGTGGCCGCGTCGAGGGCGGCCACAGCCTCGGCCTCGCCCGCGCTGGCGATCTCCGTCAGCGCCTTGGCGGTGGAGGGATCCTCAATGGTGAGCGTCGGCCCCGTCTCCCGCCACCGACCACCGACCAGCACGCCCTTGGGCACCTGGTCGATGACCCGGGCTTCGTCTTCGTTCGTCACTCCGTCGCTCACCCCGATGACCCTACGGTCGCCCGGTCCGGGCCCCTCCAACCGGCGGTTCCGGCGATGGCGACCCCGGGCAGCCGCAGGGGGGTGGCTCAGAGGGGATGGGCGTACGACGGCGTCGCCGCTTCGGCGCTGCCGGCCGCCCGCGCCGCACTCGAGCGCACGCGACGGACGGCCAGGTGGCCCCAAGCCGCGGCCACCAGCGCGCTCACGCCGCCGACGACGAGACCGACGCGCGCCCCGAACACCTCGCACACCCACCCCAGCAGGGGGCCCCCGATGGGGGTCGACCCGAGAAAGAGGATCGCCTGCAGCGCCAGCACCCGGCCGCGCATGGCGGGGTCGGCCCGGAGCTGCACGAGGGCGGTGGCCGACGTCATGAACATCATGCTGGTGACCCCGACGACGATCCCGATGGGGTAGGCCAGGGCGAGCCCGGGCGCGGCGGCGAAGGCCAGCATGGCCGCGCCGAAGGCGGCTGAACCCACGATGACGTGGCGGAGCACGACCTCCTTGCGTCGGGCGGTGGCGAGGGCGCCCACGAGTGAACCGGCGCTGATCACCGAGAACAAGATGGTGAAGATCACGTCGTCGGCGCCGAACGTCTTGGTGACGAACAGCGGCACGACGACCTGGAAGTTGAACGCGAGTGCGCCGATGACCGCCGTCATCACGAGGGGGATCCACAGCTCGGGGATCGACCGGGCGTAGCGCAGCCCCTGGCGCACCTGTCCCTTGGCCCGGGCGGCCACCGGGCTGGGCCGCAACTCCGCCGGCCGCATGGCGCCGAGGGCGGCGATGACGGCCAGATACGAGATGGCGTCGAGCAGGAAGCACCAGCCGAACCCGGTGGTCCCGATGAGCAGGCCGGCCAGCGCCGGACCGACGATCCGCGACCCGGTCATGAGGGCGCTGTTCAGGCTGACGGCGTTGGGGACATCGGCCTCGGGCACCATCTCGACGACGAAGGCCCGGCGGGCAGGATTGTCGAGGGCGACGGTGACGCCGCCGACGAGGGCCACGGCGTAGATGGCCAGCAGCGGCGGCGAGGGCAAGAAGGCGAGGACGGCGAGCGCACCCGACTGGGCCATGGCCGCGACCTGGACGGCGATGAGGAGGCGCCGCTTGTCGCTCCGGTCGGCGAGCAGGCCCGACCAGGCGCCCAGGACGAGCACGGGCGCGAACTGGCAGGCGGCGAGGAGCCCGACGGCGATGCCGTCACCGGTGAGGTGGAGCACGAGCAGCGTCTGGGCCACCAACGTGATCCAGTTGCCCACCTGCGACACCAGCTGGCCGCCGAAGAACAGCCGGAAGTTGCGGCTCTGGAGGGCCCGGAAGGTGCTGGTGGTGCCGGTGGTGGCGATTCCGGCGGCGGTGGGCGGGGCGGTGGCCGCGGCCGACGGCGGCCCTGTTCCCGTCCGCGCCGAGGGGGGCGGCGGACCGGCGGCGGGCGGTGCCGCCCGCGGCGCGTCGAACGGCTTCACGCGTCCGCCCTCCGTCGGGCGAGCTCCGCCGTCACGCCTCGACCTCGGCAGGGGCACGGGTCAAGCGCTCGAGCACGTCGAGGGCGGCCTCCAGGCGGGCCAGATCCTCGGGCGGCAGCGCGCTGAGCTGGCGGGTGAGCCACGCCGTGCGCCGCCGCCGGCTCGCCTCCAGCTGGCGCCGCCCGGCCGGCGTCGCCTCCACCCAGGCCACCCGCCGATCGGCGGCGTCGACCTGGCGGGCCACCAGTCCCGCCTCTTCGAGCTTGGCCACCACCCGGCTGATGCTGGTCGACGATGTCTCCGGGGCCGATGCCCTTGGAGGTGGTTCGCCGGGGGGATTCGTCGACGGACGGTTCAACGGTGAGCAGGGATGCCTGGAGGTCCGCCATGGGCGTCAAGC
>JBIOZN010000023.1:0-2848 GCA_044871175.1 Acidimicrobiales bacterium
CCCGACTTCTACCCCCGCCACTACCCGCTGAACGCCCACGACGTCCGACGGGTCGAGCATCGGGACCGCTCACCTGTCGCCGCCGTCACCGACCTGGTGGACGACGACATCATCACTCGCCAGCTCAGCGCCCTGTTCGCCTGGGGGGCCGATGTCCTCGGCCAACCGCGGCTGGCCGACCTCGTCCAGGGCGGCCTGTCCGACTACCCCTGGCCCGTGGCCCCCCCAGCCGACCGTGCCGGGCCGCCCACGCGAGCGGCCCGGCATCCGATGGAGGCGAGCCGGCTGCTGCGCGACCTCGTGGCCGGCGTCGTGGGCGAGCGACCGGCGCCCGCACCCTCATGACCCCCTCGCCGCGGCCCACCCCGCGGCCCGAGCGGCCGTGGATCATGCAGCAGCGGTGGGAACGGGTGCTGTTCCTCCACTGGCGGGTCGACGCCGCCGACCTGCGGGCGCGCCTGCCCGCCGGCCTCGACATCCAGGAACGGGACGGGTCGGCCTGGGTGAGCCTGCTGCCCATGCACATCGCCGACATGCGCCTGCGCTGGATGGTGCCCGTCGTGCACCTGACCCACTTCGCCGAGATCAACCTGCGCACCTACGTCAGCCATCGCGGGCGCCCCGGCGTGTGGTTCCTGCGGATCCTGGCCGCCAACCGGGTGGGCTCGTGGATCGGTCGCAACGTGTTCGACACGCCCTACGAGGACGCCGCCGTGCGCTGCGAGTGGGACGGCGACGGCGTCCAGGCGGTGGGCGAACGCGGTGACAGCCGCCTGCGCGTCGACTACCGCCCGGCGGGCCCACCCAGCGCGCCCCCCGCGGGGTCACTGGACGAGTTCCTGGCCGAGCGCTACGCCCTGTTCGCCCGGCGCCGGCGCGGCGGCCTCGCCCTGGGCGCCGTGCAGCACGCCCCCTGGCAGCTGCAGGAGGTGGAGTACGACCTGCACGACAACACGGTGCTGGCCGCCGCCGGGTTGCCCCTCCCGGCCCGCCCGGACCGGGCGTTCTACGCCGCCGCCACCGAGTCCCACGTCTGGCCGCTGGAGCGCATCCAGTAGGGCGAGCGCCCGGGACGCCGCCGATGCGGCGCGTGCGTCCACCGCGTCGAGGCACGGTGCATATTCCTGCCTTGGGCCGCCGAATGCACGGCCGCGGTGCAGATCCCTGACTAGAGCGGGGGCGCCGGGGGCTCGGGGCCGGGCCGAGGGGTGCTCGGAGCGTCGCGGAGTGCCACCTCAGGCCAGCAGCGTCTTGCTCGTCGCCCCCACGGCGAGGAGGACGGCGGCGCCGTAGAAGGGCAGCGCCACGCCGAGGGCCAGTGCCGTCGACCAAGACGTCTTGTTCTCGGTGTCGCGTTCGCAGCCCTCCCTGGCGTAGCCCCAGACCTCCCACGGATTGGAGTAATAGCACCAGCCCCAGACCCGGCTGTGGCCCTTCTCGGGCGTGCTCACCAGGTCGGCGATCAGCGCCGGGACGAGCCACAGAAGCATCCAGGCCACATCTGTCAGGGTGAAGAAGGGTCCGAACACCCGGTTCTGCAGCACGTGGCTCTTTTCGTGCTTGAGGACCGGTGAGTTCATGGCGTGGTTGAAATTGCTCACGGTCGAACCCTGCGTGAGCACGGCCGCCGTGGCGAAGCCCTTCGTGAAGATGGTGATGCCCTGGCGCTCGCCTTGGATGCCTATGGGATCCTCGGGCGCCCGCGGCAGCAACCGCTCGCCGATGATCGAGTTCAACAGGTTCAGCAGCGTGCCCAGCGTGGTGCCGAGCAGGCCCCACGTGACGTCGGCGACGAACTCGGGGAGGCCCCAGCCGTCCCATTTGTAGATGCGATAGGCACCGTGCATCCCGCCGGCGACGGTTCCGACCACGGCGGCCCAGACGAGCAGGTTCTCGGGACTGGTGAAGAACGGTGCTTCGGCTCCGACGATGAAGCGGACGGTGTCGAAGAGGCCCGGGAAGCCCAGCATCCAGCCGACGAGCAGGCCGGTGCCCTTGCTGTCGTTGCCGATGTCCAGAAGGACGGCGACAAAGCCGTGGGCGAGGAATCCACCGATCATGGCCACCAGCCAGGCCTCACCGGCCCGCTTGGCCGCGGTGGCGGGCTGGTAGGTCTGGCCGACAGCGAAGCCGAGGGCCGAGGCGATGAACCCGCCGCCGAAGATGCCGAGCAGGGCCGAGAGCTCGAAGATGCGGTCCATGGTGTTCCCCCGATCAGCCGGCCAGGCCGGAGCCCGACGCCTCCGCCGGCGGCGGCGAAGAGTCGGCCAGTGGGAGTGGATCGATCAAAGGTCCGGTCACGAGAGGGCCTCCGGCTGAGGGCGCGGGCGCGCCCGTTGTGCTGAGTGCGGTCCGTCAGACGCGGCGCCGCACGAGGACGCTACGGCGGCGGTGCCACGGGGTCATCAGTGATCGGTACTGATCCGGGCCGCCACCGGGCTGGTGCGGCCACGGATCCTGCGGGCCCACAAGTAGCGTGCTTTGCTCGACGAGCTCGGACGAGTGGCTGGAGGCGAGCGATGGGAGCCTTTCGAGGTCGCGCGATGCTGTACACCGCGCTCGTCGCCGCGCTCCTGGGCCCGGCCCCGAAGGGATCACCCTCGAACTGGTGGAGTGGGTCGACGGCTCGGCGCCCCTTTAGGCAGGGATCTGCACCGTAGAGGTGCAGATTCCTGACCGAAGCGACGGTCGCGGCCGGCCCGCATCTGTGTTGCGGGACCCGATCGGGGAACATGGCGGGATGACCGACCGTCTCATCTCGCCGCTGTTCGATCCCGCGGCGTGGACCGACATCGGCGCCGACCGCTACCGCAACATCACCGTTCACCGGGCGAGGGACCACGGCACG
>JBIOZN010000024.1:0-12949 GCA_044871175.1 Acidimicrobiales bacterium
CGAGCGGGCGCGCCAGCGCCGCCCGCCCGCGCCCAGCCGGCCCCGCCGCCGGCCGCCGCCGCCGCCGTCAGGACTTGGCGTCGGCCCAGGTGGGGCCGAAGGAGAGGTTGACGGCCAGGGGGACGTCGAGCTCGGCGGCGGTGCTGAGGGTGTCGACGGTGAGGCGGGCGACGGGGTCGTGCTCGCCGGGGCGGACCTCGACCAGGACCTCGTCGTGGACCTGGAGAATGAGGCGGCTGGCGAACCCCTCGTGCTCCAACGCCGCATCGAGCCGCACCAGCGCCACCTTGAAGATGTCGGCGGCCAGGCCCTGGATGCCGGCGTTCATGGCCTGGCGCTCCCCCGCCTGGCGCAGCCGGGGATTGGGGCTCTGCAGCTCGGGGATGGGCCGGCGCCGCCCGAACAGCGTCTCGGTGTACCCCCGCTCCCGGGCCTCGCGCACGGTGCGGTCCATGTACGCCTTCACGTTGGGGAACGCCTCGAAGTACGCCCGCAGGATCTCGGCCGCCTCCTCGACGGGGATGTTGAGGCGCTGCCCCAGCCCGTAGGACTCCATGCCGTAGGCCAGCCCGTAGCTCACCATCTTGGCCTTCGACCGCTGGTCGATCGTGACCGCCGCCGGCGCCACCCCGAACACCCGGGCGGCGGTGGCGTTGTGGATGTCCTGGCCCGACTCGAAGGCGGCGATCAGGCCCGGGTCCTCGGCGAGGTGGGCGATGCACCGCAGCTCGATCTGGTTGTAGTCGGCCACCAGCAGCTCGCACCCCGGCGCCGGCACGAACGCCCGCCGGAACCGCCGCCCCTCGTCGGATCGCACCGGGATGTTGTGGAGGTTGGGCGCGTCCGACGACAGCCGCCCGGTGCGGGCGACGGTCTGGTTGAAGGTGGCGTGGATGCGGCCGTCGGGCCCCACCTCGGCCAGCAGCCCCTCGCCGTAGGTGGACCGGAGCTTCTCGACCTCCCGGTAGGCCAACAGGGGCTCGATGATGTCGGGCGCCTGGTCCCGCATGCGCTCGAGCGAGGCGGCGTCGGTGGAGAAGCCCGTCTTGGTGCGCTTCTGGGGCGTGAGCCCGCGCTCCTCGAACAGGAGCTTGCGCATCTGCAACGTCGAGTTGACGTTGAACTCGTAGCCGGCGGCGGCCCAGACCTCCTTCATGAGGCGGTCGCACTCCCGGGTGAGCTCGTCGCGCAGGCCCTGCAACTCGGCCACGTCGACGTCGACGCCGACGTCCTCCATGCGGGCCAGCACCCGCACCAGCGGGTTCTCGACGGTGTCGTACAGCCGCCGCATGCCCTGGTGGTCGAGCGCCGTCTCGATGGCGGGCGCCAACCGGGCCACCGCCAGCGCCTCCCGTGCCGCCCGCCGGGCCGGGTCGGGCCCCTCGCCGTCGCCCGACAGGTCGAGCTGGCCGGCGGGGGGTTCGTCCTCGTCGGTGGCCAGGGTGTGGCCGGTGTAGCGGGTGAGGACCTCGGACAGGGCATACACGGCCTGGGCCGGGTCGAGCAGGTAGGCGGCGATGGCCGTGTCCAGCGCCAGCGAGCGCACGTCGAGGTCGCGTGCCGCCAGCGCCCGCAGCAGCGGCTTGACGTCGTGGGCCCGCCACGGCCGGCCGTCCACCAGCGCGGCCCGCACGTCGGCGTCGTCGAGCACGTCGAACGGGATCCAGGTGACGTCGCCGACCTCGGCGGCGGTGACCACCGCGATCCCCTCCAGTGCGCTGCGCCCCGGCGTGCCCGTCCACGCCGGCGCCACGTCGAGGACGGCGAGCCCCTCCAGCGCGACCCGCGCCTCCTTGGCCGTGGCCACCCGGGCGATCTCGGGTTCGAGGATTTCGCCCGTCGCCGCCAGGGCGCCGGCGTCGATGGCGTTCAACGCCTCGGCCAGGCGGTCGCCCAGCGTGCGGAACTCCAAGAAGTCGAACAGGCGCTTCACTGCGTCCATGTCGGGCGGGTCGATACCGAGCTCGTCGAGGTCGACGTCGACGGGAGCGTGACGGTCGAGCACCATCACCTGGGCGTTGCGCCGCACCCGCGGCTCGTGCTCGGCCAGGTTCTGGCGCAGCCGGGGCGTCTGGGCGTCGATATTGGAGAACACCCCGTCGAGGCCGCCGTAGGCGTTGATGAGCTTGGCCGCCGTCTTCTCGGCCACGCCGGGGACGCCGGCCAGGTTGTCGGACGGGTCGCCCCGCAGGGCGGCGTACTCGGGGTACTGGGCGGGCGTGACCCCGGTGCGCGCCTTGATGCCGGCCTCGTCGTACAGCACGTAGTCGGACACGCCCCGGCGGTTGTAGAGCACCTTGACGTGCGGGTCCTCGACCAGCTGGTAGGTGTCGCGGTCGCCGGTGACGATGACGACGTCGTCGCCCCGCTGCTTGGCCTGCTCGGCGACGGTGGCCAGGATGTCGTCGGCCTCGAAGCCCGGGCACTCCACCATCGCGATCCCCAGCGAGTCGAGCACCTGGCGGACGAGGCCGATCTGCTGGCGCAGGATGTCGGGCGCCGCCTGGCGCTCGGCCTTGTACTCGGCCACCGCCTCGTGGCGGAACGTCGGCTCGGGCCGGTCCCAGGCCACCAGCACGCCGTCGGGCTGGTGGTCGCGCAGCAGGTTGATGAGCATCGACGTGAACCCGAACACGGCGTTGGTGACCTGGCCCGACGCCGTCGACATGTCACTGGGCAGGGCGAAGAAGGCCCGGTACGTGAGCGAGTTGCCGTCGAGGATGAGCAGCTTGGCCATCGGACTGCCGCCGAACGTCCCTACGGCGCCACGTCGCCGTCGATGACCTGCTGGGCCACGTCGCGCATCCGCGCCCGGGTGCTCATGGCCCGCCGCTGGATGAACGAGAACGCCTCGCCCTCCGACAGGCCCTGCTCGTCCATGAGCTTGCCCTTGGCCCGGTCGATGACCTTGCGGGCCTCGAGTTGGTCGGCCAGCGTGCGCACCTCGCCCGACAACGCCGTCATCTCCCGGTAGCGGCCTATGGCGACCTCGATGGCGGGCACCAGCTCGTTGCGCTGGAACGGCTTCACCAGGTAGCCGAGGGCGCCGGCGTCACGGGCCTGCTCGATCACGTCGCGCTGGCTGAAGGCGGTGAGCACGAGCACGGCGCACAGCTGCTCGGCCGATATCTGCCGGGCCGCCTCCAGGCCGTCCATGCCCGGCATCTTGATGTCGAGGATGGCGACGTCGGGGCGCTGCTCGCGCACCAGCGCCACGGCGTCGTCGCCCCGGCCCGTCTCGCCGACGACCTCGTAGCCCTCCTCCTCGAGCGTCTCGCGCAGGTCGAGGCGGATGATGGCCTCGTCCTCGGCGATCACGACACGGGCTGCCACCGGGTGCACGGTAGCGGCCGCCTCGCCGCGCCGGACGGGCGCCGCCCAGGGCCGGCCGCGCCCGTCTCGCCGGACGATCGACAACGCTCACCCGTGACCGCGGTGGCGGCCGAGCTCGTCCAGCAGCTCGTCCTGGCGGGCCTCCAGCCGCACGATCGTGTCGTGCACCTCCTGGCGACGGCGCGCCATGGCGTCGGCGTGGCGTCGCGCGCCACGGTGCTCGTGCTCGGCCACCGGGGTCTCGGTCACCAGGGCCCGGAGGCGGCTGTCGTCGGCGTCGTCGGCGAGGGCGGAGAGCTGCTCGTCGAT
This sequence comes from Acidimicrobiales bacterium, assembly GCA_044871175.1. GTDB lineage: Bacteria > Actinomycetota > Acidimicrobiia > Acidimicrobiales > Ilumatobacteraceae > JBIOZN01. The sequence goes on from JBIOZN010000024.1 coordinate 3,643, forward strand.
CACCCGCAGCTCGTCCCGGAGCGACCGGAGCCGTTCCGACAGCGAACGCAGCTGGCGCTCCACTCGCGACCGCCACACGCGTGTCGAGCGTACGAGCCGCCAGCCCTACGATGCGGCGCTCCATGACCGACGCCTGGTCGATCACCGACGGCTACCACGACGAAGGCGGCACGTGGCACGACACCGATCCCGAGGTCCGCGCGGCGCTGGCGCGGGCCATGGGAGGTGACGGGCATGACCGCCCCCCGCCGGCCGCGACGCCGCAGTTCGTGGCCGCCGGCGCCACCACCCGACTGGCGGCCCGTGCCGACCTGATCCTGGAGGACGGCACCCGGCTGGCCGACATCAGCGCGCTGCCTCCCGACCTGCCGCTCGGCTACCACCGCCTGACGCCGCACGAGGCACCGGGAGAAACCCTGCTCGTCGTGTCGCCCCGCCGCTGCCCGCCGGCGCCTCGCGCCTGGGGGTGGGCGGTGCAGCTCTACGCCCTGCGCAGCGCGTCCAGCTGGGGGATGGGCGACCTGGCCGACCTGCGCGAGCTGGCCCGCTGGGCGGCGTCGCGCGGTGCGTCGGTGGTGATGACCAACCCGCTGCACGCCAACGCCCCGGTCGCCCGCCAGGAGCCGAGCCCCTACTACCCGTCCAGTCGCATCTGGGGCAACCCGCTCTACCTGCGCGTCGAGGACGTGCCCGGGGCGGCCGCCCTCGGCGCCCAGCTCGACCCGCTGGCGGCCGCCGGGCGCGCCCTGAACGACACCGACCGCATCGACCGCGACGCCGTGTTCGCACTCAAGCGGGCCGCCCTCGAGCGCCTGTTCGCCGCCTTCGAGGACCGGGCGCCAGCGGCCGAGCGAGAAGCGTTCGCCGCCTACCAGGCCCGCCACGGCGAGGCGCTCACGACCTTCACCACCTTCTCGGCCCTGGCCGAGCGCCACGGGCCCTCGTTCCGCGCCTGGCCGGTCGAGCTGCGCCACCCCTCCCCCCCGGCGGTGGCCGCCTTTGCGGCCACGCCCGGCGAGGCCCCGCGTCGGCGCTTCCACGCCTGGCTGCAGTGGCTCCTGGACCGCCAGCTGGCGGCCGCAGGTGCGACCGGCGTGCGCCTCGTGGGCGACCTCGCCGTGGGGTTCGAGCCCGGGGGCGCCGACGCCTGGGCCTACCAGGATCTGCTGGCCCAAGGCTGTCGGGTGGGCGCGCCGCCCGACAACTTCAACGCCCAGGGCCAGGACTGGGGGCTCCCGCCGTTCGTGCCCTGGCGGCTACGGGCGGCGGGCTACGCGCCCGTCGTCGCCACCTTGCGGGCCTGCCTGACGCACCTCGGCGGCCTGCGCATCGACCACGTCATGGGCTTGTTCCGTCTCTACTGGATCCCGCCGGAGACCGACGCCCGGCGCGGCGCCTATGTGCGCTACCCGGCCGACGAGCTGCTCGACATCCTCGCCCTCGAGGCCACCCGCAACGGTGGTTTCGTGGTCGGGGAGGACCTGGGCACGGTCGAGGACGTCGTCCGCGAGGAGATGCGGGCGCGCGACATGCTCGGCAACCGGCTGGTGTGGTTCGAGCGCGAAGCCCCCCGGCGGTTCCCGGAACGGGCGCTGGCGGCCGTCAACACCCACGACCTCCCCACCATCGCCGGCGTGTGGACCGGCGCGGACATGGCCGAGCAACGGCGCATCTGGGGGCCGGACGCGAGCGACGACGGCGACCGGTCGTTCCGGGAACGGCTGCGGGCGGCGACGGGCGTGGCGCCCTCGACCCCTGTCCCCGATGTGGTCGTCGCCGCCCACGAGGCGCTGGCCGAGGCCCCCTCGACCGTGGTGCTCGGATCGCTCGACGACGCCTGCGCCGCCGTCCTGCGCCCCAACCTGCCGGGCACCATCGACGAACGCCCGAACTGGCGCATCCCCCTGCCCCTCACGCTCGAGGAGATCGAGGCCGACCCGCTCGTGCACCGGGTCGCCGACGCGCTGTCACAGCACAGATGAAACCTCAGGCGGCGAGGGCGACGTCGTCGTGGCGCCAGGCGTTGAGGCGCACATAGGGGCTGGCGACCGTGGCCACCACGACACCCTCGCCGTCGTCGCGCAGGAGGAGCTGAGCGGGCAGGTGCAAGCCGCCGGCCCGCAGCCGGAAGGCGAGGGCCGCCAGGGCGGCCTCGAACGCGCCGTCGGCCAGCCACCGCCGCAACCTGGCGGCATGCTGGGCGTCGCCCGCGTACCCGTGGCCGCCCGGTACCGGCTCGACGCCGCCGTCACCGTCGCCGACGAACCACGCGCCCCACGCCGCTCGCACCGGGGGCAGGCCGACCTCGCAGCCCTCGGGAAGACACGCGGTCAGGGTGCTGCCACCGGGCATTGCGTCACTGGTCATCGTCGCCTCCGAGCTGATCGGATGGGGCCGTCTCCCCCTCTTGTTCTCCCCCGAGCGGCGAGGCCGCCGTGGGATACAGCCCAGCGACGTGCCCGAGGCGGGACTCGAACCCGCACTGAATGGATTTTGAGGCCATCGTCTCTGCCGATTGGACTACTCGGGCGGGCCGGCGCAGCGTACCGGCGGCGCGGGCTACCGGGCGGTAGCTACTCGGGGCTCCCGACGGGGCGTAGATTCCCGGCGCGGGCGAGAGCCGCGGCTGACCCGCCGATCATGGGGAATGGAGGGCACCAACCGAGATGCACGCCTTCATGTTCCCGGGGCAGGGCTCCCAGCTCCACGGCGTGGGGCGACCGTGGGTCGACCACCCGTCGTGGGAGCTGGTGGACGAGGCCTCACAGGTCGCCGAGCGCGACGTGGCCCGGCTGCTGCTGGACGCGGACCCCGACGAGCTCCGTGACACCCGGAACGCCCAGCTCACCACGTTCGTGATCAGCCTCATGGTGCTCGACGCCGTCGAGCGCCTCGGGGTCGAGCCGGCCATGTGCGCCGGCCACAGCCTCGGTGAGTACACCGCCCTCACCGCCAGCGGCTCGGTCGCCTTCGACGAGGGCGTCCGCCTGGTGGCCGAGCGGGCCGAGGCCATGCACCAGGCCGGTGCCGATCGCCCCGGCACCATGTCGGCGGTTCTCGGCCTGAGCGACGAGGACGTCGACATCGCCTGCCGGCGGGCCGACGACGACGTGTGGGTGGCCAACTTCAACGCCCCCGGCCAGGTGGTGGTCGCCGGGTCGCCCGAGGGCGTGGCCGCGGCCAGCGCGGTGGCCAAGGAGCTGGGCGCCAAGAAGTCGATGCCCCTGCACGTGGCCGGCGCCTTCCACACCCCGTTCATGACGCCGGCCCGCGACCGCTTGCGCAAGGCGATCGCCCAGGCCCGTCCCCGCGACACCGACGTCCCCGTCGTAGCCAACGTCGACGCCCGCCCCCACCACCGGGGCGAGGAGTGGGCCAGCCTGCTCTCGGCCCAGCTGTCCAGCCCGGTGCGGTGGCGGCAGTCCCTGTTGGCCATGGCCGACCGGGGCGTCGACGCCTTCATCGAGCTGGGCGGCGGCCATGTGCTCACGGGCATGGTCAAGCGCACCGTGCCCGACGCGCGCACGTTCCTGGTGGCCACCCCCGAAGACCTCGACCCGCTGCTCGAGTTCGTGTCCGGCGGCCACCCCCAACGGCACGCCGCCGCCGGTGCCGGCGACGGCGCCGGCGAGCACCTGGCGGTCACCGAGCGCCTGGTGGTGAGCCCCTCCGGGGGCGTGTTCACGCCGGCGACGGTGGCCGTGGGCGCGCCGGTCGAGGTGGGCACCGTGCTGGGCCGAGTCGGCGACCACGACGTCCGTTCCGCCTTCGCCGGCGTGCTCCAGGCCTACATCGCGGGCGAGGGCGAGCGGGTCGCCGCCCGCGAACCCATCGCCTGGCTGAGGACGGTGTGACATGCCCGCGGTGATCCCGGGACTGCGTGGTGGCGTGATCACAGGATGGGGCATGGGCGTGCCCGACAAGGTGGTCACCAACGCCGACCTGGCCGCCGTACTCGACACCAGCGACGAATGGATCGTGGAGCGCACCGGCATCCGCGAGCGGCGCGTCGGTGGCACCACCGCCGGCCTCGCCGTGGAGGCCGGCCGGGCCGCGATGGCCGGCGCCGGTGTCGACCCGGCCAGCGTCGACCTGCTGATGGTCGCCACCACCACGCCCGACCGCCAGGTGCCCGCCACCGCGTCCCGGGTCCAGGACCAGCTGGGGCTGCGCTGCGGGGCCTTCGACCTCAACGCCGCCTGCTCCGGCTTCGTCTACGGGCTGGCCGTCGCCCACGGCATGATCGGCGCCGGCGCCCAGCGGGTGCTGCTCATCGGCGCCGAGACCCTCTCCCGCATCACCGACTGGGACGACCGCAACACCGCCGTGCTGTTCGGCGACGGCGCCGGGGCCGTCGTGATCGAGGCCGTCGACGGGCCCGGGCAGCTCCTCGCATGGGACGTCGACTCCGAGGGCTCGGCCGAGCCCCTGCTCTACGCCGAGATCGGCGGTTTCATGCAGATGAACGGCAAGGAGGTGTTCCGCCGGGCGGTGCGCATCATGGTCGACTCGGCCCACAAGTCACTCGCCGCCGCGGGAGTGAAGCCCGACGAGGTCGCGCTGGTCGTGCCACATCAGGCCAACGTGCGCATCATCGACGCCGCCTGCGCCCGCCTCGGCATCCCCAGGGAGCGGGCCGCCGTCACCCTGCAGCAGTGGGGCAACACGTCGGCGGCGTCCATCCCCATCGCCCTGGTCGACGCCATCCAGGCCGGCCGCCTGCGCCCCGGCGACCTCGTGCTGCTGGTGGGCTTCGGGGCGGGCATGACGGCGGCGTCGGCGCTGATCCGCTGGGGGGCGCGTTGACCCGCACCGTGCTCGTCACCGGGGGCGCTCGCGGCATCGGCCTGGCCGTGGCCCAGCGCTTCGCCGCCTCGGGCGACAAGGTGGCGGTCACCTACAACTCGTCGCCCCCGCCCGAAGGACTGCTGGGCGTGCGCTGCGACGTGACCTCCGGCGAGCAGGTGGACGAGGCCTTCCGACAGGTGGAGGAGACCTTCGGAGCCGTGCAGGTGCTGGTGTCCAACGCCGGCATCACCCGCGACACGCTCCTGCTGCGCATGAAGGAGGACGATTTCCGCGCCGTTGTCGACGCCAACCTCACGGGCGCGTTCCGTGTGGCCAAGCGGGCCACCCAGGGCATGCTGCGGGCCCGCGACGGGCGCATCGTCTTCATGGGCTCGGTGGTGGGCCTGAGCGGCCAGGCCGGCCAGGCCAACTACGCCGCCGCCAAGGCGGGGCTCGTGGGGCTGGCCCGTTCGTTGGCGCGCGAGCTGGCCAGCCGCAACATCACGGTGAACGTGGTCGCGCCGGGTCCGGTCACCACCGACATGACCGCCGCCCTGGGCGACAAGCGCATCGCCGAGATGACCGCCGCCGTGCCCATGGGCCGCTTCGCCACCGCCGACGAGATCGCAGGTACGGTCGCGTTCCTCGCGTCCGCCGACGCCGCTTACATCACCGGAGCCGTCATCCCCGTCGACGGCGGGCTCGGCCTCGGACACTGACCCCGATAAACCAGGAGAATCACCGTGGATCAAGAGCTGTTCGGCCGGTTCAAGAAGTGCGCCGTGGAGGTGCTGTCGGTGGACGAGACCGCCGTCGTGCCCGAGGCCAAGTTCGGTGACGACCTGGACGCCGACAGCCTCGACCTCGTCGAGCTCGTCATGGCCCTCGAGGAGGAGTTCGGCGTCGAGGTGCCCGAGGAAGAGCTCGAGGGCATCGAGACCGTGGGCCAGGCCTACGACCTGGTCGTCTCGAAGCTGTAGTCGTGCGCGGCGCGGACGGGCGGCGGGTCGCCATCACTGGCGTGGGCGTGGTGGCGCCCTGCGGCATCGGGAAAGAAGCGTTCTGGGAGGGCCTCCTCGGTCCCGCGCCCACCGGCCGCCAGCGGGCGGTGGAAGCGTGGGATGCCTCACCCTGGTTCGACAACCCCAAAGAGGCGCGCCGGGCCGACCGCTTCCAGCAGTTCGCCATGGCGGCGGCGGCCATGGCGCTGGAGGACGCAGGGGGCGAGCCCGGCGGCGACCCCAGTCGCAAGGGCGTCATCATCGGCACGGGTGTGGGCGGGCTGGCCACGCTGGAAGAGCAGGTCATCGTGCGCCACGAGCGGGGCACCCGGCGGGTGTCGCCGTTCCTCGTGCCCATGATGATGGCCAACGCCGCCCCGGCGGCGGTGTCGATGCGGTACGGCTGGCAGGGGCCGTGCGAGAACGTGGTCACCGCCTGCGCGGCGTCCAACCACGCCCTCGGCTACGCCGCCCATCTCATCGCGTGGGGCGTCATCGACGCCGCCCTGGCCGGGGGCAGCGAGGCGCCCCTCACCGAGACCGCGGTCGCCGCCTTCGCCAACATGACGGCGTTGACCTCGGTGGGCATCAGCCGCCCCTTCGACGCCGAGCGGGACGGCTTCGTGATCGCCGAGGCCGCGGCCGTCCTGCTGCTCGAGGAGCTGTCGGCGGCGCGGGCGCGCGGCGCCCGGATCTACGGCGAGATCGCCGGGGCGGGGTCCAACGCCGACGCCCACCACATCACCGCCCCGTCGCCCGGTGGCACCGGCGCGGTGGCGTGCATGCAGCTGGCCTTGGCCGACGCCGGCGTGGGGCCCGACGCCGTGCGCCACGTCAACGCCCACGGCACGTCCACGCCGCTCAACGATGCCGCCGAGGCCGAGGCCGTGAACAAGCTGTTCGGCACGCCCGGCCCGCCGATGACGTCGATCAAGGGCGTCACGGGCCACTCCCTCGGTGCCGCGGGCGCGTTGGAAGGGGCGACGGTGGCGTTGTCGTTCGAGAAGCGCCTCATCCCGCCCACCGCCGGGTACGCCACGCCCGATCCCGACTTCGCCGTCGACATCGTCCACGGCGAGGCGCGGCCCTGGGACCCGGGTCCGACGCTGTCGAACAACTTCGGCTTCGGCGGCCACAACGGGTCGCTGCTCATCGTGCCGGTGGAGGACTGACCGGCCGCCCGCGTCCCAAGCGCCGGCTGTCCCCCCCTGGCGGTGCACATTCCTGCCTTGGGCAGGGATGTGCACCGTAGAGGTGCAGATCCCTGACCGAGGCGGCTGCCGCCGGCTCACAAGCCGGGTTTGAACACCATCAGGTACACCATCACCACGACGAGGACGCTCAGGATCTGGGCGCCGAGCACGGCCCGGCGGGCCCCGTCGCGACCGCCGACGCGCGCGCCCCGCTGCACCAGCGCCTGGTAGACGCCCATCATCGCGATCCACACCAGGAACGCGGCCGACACCCAGAACTGCTTGAACTCCCACTGATCATCGGACAGCAGCACGAGCACGATGCCGAGCAGGCCGGCCACGAACACGGCGGGGACGTAGATCGCCCGGATGGCGCGCAACGTCGCCCAGTCGGCGCCGGCGGAGCGGGGGGCGACGAGGCCGGCGATAGCGGGGGCGAAGCCGACGACGACGGCCACGATGTGGAGGAGCAGGACGAAGTTGTAGGCGTTGTCGTTGACGGCGGCGAGGACGAGCACCCGTCACGACTATCACGCGCGCGGCGGGCACTAGGTTGCGGCCACGTCGTCCGCCGCTGCCGAGTCGCCCAGTCGGGAGGTCGTCGCCGCCGCCAAGGTGGTGGTGCCGGTGACGCCACCCACCACCGTCGAGCGCGACGAGCTCTACCGGCGGCTCGACCTCGGCGCCGCCCGGCGGCTCACGCTGGTGGCGGCCGATGCCGGCTTCGGCAAGTCGACCGCGCTGGCGGCGTGGGCTCGCCGAAGGGAGGCCGCCTGGTACTCCGTCGACCGTCGCGATCGCGACGCCGCCCGGCTGGCCGTCGGCGTGGCGACGGCCCTGCGCGCCCACCACCCCGGGCTGGCCGCCGTCGACGACGTGGTGGGCGCCGGGCCCCAGGGTGCCCGTCGCAGCCGCGCCCTCGCCCTGGCCGGCACGTTGTGCGAAGCCATCGCCGACCTCGACGCCGCCCGGGTCGTGCTCGTGGTCGACGACGTGGACGAGCTGCCGGCCCGCTCGGCGGGCGCCGCCCTGCTCGAAGGGCTGGTGCGCCAGGCGCCGCTCGCGTTGCGGCTCGTCCTTGCGGGGCGCGCCGCCCCACAATTCCCGATGGAGCGCCTGCGCGGTAACGGCGAGGTGCTCGAGCTCCGCGCCGCGGCGCTGGCTTTCACGCCGGAGGAGACCCGCCAGGCGCTGGCCGCCGTGCTCGACCGCCCGGTCGGCGCCGAGGAGACGGCGATGATCCACCGGGCGACGGGCGGGTGGCCGGTGGCCGTCCGTCTGGCCGCCGAGTTGGCCGGCGAGCCCGACGCGCCGGCGCCCGACCGGATCCTGCGCCGACCCGGCGGGCCGGTCGTGCGCTACTTCACCAGCGAGGTCCTCGCCCGTCTCCCCGCCACCCACGTCGCCGTCCTCGCGTGCGCCGCCGCCCTGCCCCGCGTGACCCCTCCGCTGTGCGAGCACCTCGGGGGGCTGGGCGCGGTCACGATCCTGCCCGAGCTGGCTCAACGGGGGCTGTTCCTCGAGCCCGTGAGCGGGCTGGACGACTGGTACGTGGTACCCCAAGTCGTCCGCCAGGCCCTGGAGGAATCCGAGGCCCTGGACTCGTCCCGCCGCCGCCAGCTCGCCCGGCGGGCGGTGACCTGGCTCCAGGAGCACGGTCACCTGGCCGACGCCCTCGCCGCCGCCACCGCCGCCGGTGATCGGGCAGTGGTGGCCGAGCTCCTCACCGCCCACGGCCGCACGCTGGTGCGCACCGGACGGCTGGACGAGGTGATCGACGCCGCCCACAGCCTCGCCCCTGATGGCCTGCCGGTGCCGGTGGCCGCCGTGCTCGGTGAGGCCCTGCTGGTGCGGGGGCGGTGGGACGAGGCCCTCGCCGTGCTGGGTAGCCAGGACGACGGCGGGCCGCTCGCGCCCGGGATGGCCTGGCGGTTGGGCCTCATCCACCACCTCCGCGGCGACATCGGCGCCGCCCTCGAGGTGTACCGACGGGCGACGCCGGGCGAGGGTGACACCGCCGACGAGGCCCTCGCCCTGGCGTGGCGCGGCACCGCCCACTGGCTGCGGGGCGACGTGGCCGCGTGCCGAGCCGACGCGGGTGCCGCCCTGACGGCCGCCCGGCGCAGTGGTGACACGAGCGCGCTGGCCACCGCCCACACGGTGGTGGCGATGCTGGCCGCCCTCGATGGCGACCGCCGAGCCAACGCCGCCCACTACGCCCAGGCGCTCGCCGCCGCCGAGCAGGCGGGCGACGTCCTCAGCCTGATCCGCGTGCGGGTCAACCGCGGGTCGCGGGCGACCGAGGAGGGCGCGTTCACGGAAGCG